>JAJQGQ010000088.1:0-19073 GCA_021200395.1 Erysipelotrichaceae bacterium | reverse complement strand
ATGTGAAACATATCAAATACCTATTGATATTCATGATAAAACCATTGATAAACTATCACCTAAAAATAATTGTTATGCTGTAGGTATTTTTGATACTTATGAAAGTTCTTTATGTGAAGGAAATCATGTTGTTTTGGTTAATCCTATGGATAAAGGTAATATGGGAACTATTATGCGTACAATGGTAGGTTTTGAATATGAAAATTTAGCGATTATAAAACCAGCTGTAGACATTTATGATCCTAAAGTGATAAGAGCTTCAATGGGGGCATTATTTCATCTCAACATTCAATTTTTTGATGATTTTGATAGTTATTATCAATTATATAGTCATCATGAGATGTATCCACTGATGTTAAAAGGGGCAACCAATATACATCAAGTCGAAACAAATAAGTTGCATACATTAATATTTGGTAACGAAAGCAGTGGTTTAGATGATAGCTATTTAAACTATGGTCAAAGTGTATTTATACCTCATAGTGAACAAATAGATTCGTTGAATTTATCCATGGCTTTAGGTTTAACATTATTTCATTTTTCTAAAAATGAATTTAAAGAAAGGAAGGTATTGAGGGGAAATGTATGATTTTGATAAAGTAATTGAAAGAAGAAACACTAATAGTGCTAAATGGGATGGTGAACATTGTAAAAATGATCCAGAAGTTTTACCAATGTGGGTAGCTGATATGGATTTTGAAACACTTCCAGAAGTGAAAGAAGCTTTAATAAAAAGAGCTCAACATGGTATTTTTGGTTATGCAGGTGTTACAGATGATTATTTACAAGCTGTGATTGATTGGATGGAGAGACGTCATCAATTCCATATTGAAAAAGATTGGATTGTCACAACTACAGGGGTTGTGACAGCTTTAAGATTAGCAGTTAGTACTTATACAAAAGAAAATGATAATATCTTGATTATGAAACCTGTATATTATCCTTTTGATTTTTCTATAAAAGGAAGAAATAGAAATGTGATTGAATGTCCATTAGTATTAAAAGATGATCATTATGAATGTGATTTTGAATTATTTGAACAAAAGATTATTGATAATGATGTCAAAATGTTTATTCTATGTAATCCACATAATCCTATTGGTAAAGTATGGACAAAAGAAGAATTAAAACAAATAGGTGATATATGTAAGAAACATGATGTTATTGTAGTTAGTGATGAAATCCATATGGATTTTGTTTATGAAGGACATACACATGTACCATTTGTTGAAGTTGATGAAAGTTATAAGGATTTTACAATTATTTGTACTGCTCCTTCTAAAACATTTAACTTAGCAGCATTACAAACATCTAATATTATTATTCCTAATGAAACATTAAGAGAACAATATAAAACTGAAAAACAAGCTTCTGGAGTTACTGATCCTAATATATTTGGTATGGATGCCTGTAAGGCAGCTTATACATATGGTGATAAGTGGGTAGATGAATTATTAGTTTATTTACAAGGTAATATTGATTATATGATTGATTTCTTTAAAACAAGATTACCTGAAATTAAAGTTATTAAACCTGAAGGTTTATATTTGATTTGGGTTGATTTTAGAGCATTAAACTTAGAACCTAAGGATTTAGAAGACTTCATGCTTCATAAAGTTAAACTATGGTTAGATGAAGGCTATATTTTTGGAACTGGTGGCGAAGGCTTTGAAAGATTCAATGTTGCTTGTCCACGTAGTACATTAAAACAAGCTTTAGAAGCTATTGAAAAGGCAATTAAAGAAAATCAGTTACTTTAATATAACTTTTACGTGAAAAAATTGAATATCAGTGGAAATTTTTTGAAAAACGGTGTATGATATACATATAAGAAAATTTGAAAAGGAGAGTATTAAAAATGGGATTAGTTTCAGCTAAAGAAATGCTTGATAAAGCAAAAGCAGGTCACTATGCTGTTGGTCAATTTAACATCAACAACTTAGAGTGGACTAAATCAATCTTGTTAACTGCAGAAGAATTAAAATCACCAGTTATCTTAGGAGTTTCTGAAGGAGCTGCTAAATATATGACTGGTTATACAACAGTTAGCGCAATGGTAAATGCAATGGTAGATTCATTAGGTATCACTGTACCAGTTGCTTTACATTTGGATCATGGTAGTTATGAAGGTGCAAAAGCTGCATTAGCTGCTGGATTCTCTTCAATCATGTTTGATGGTTCTCATTATGGAATCGAAGAAAACATCGAAAAGACTAAAGAAATCGTAGCTTTATGTCATGAAAAAGGTGTATCAGTTGAAGCAGAAGTTGGTTCAATTGGTGGAGAAGAAGATGGTGTTATTGGTAAAGGTGAAGTTGCAGATCCTAAAGAATGTAAAATGATTGCTGATTTAGGTATTGACTTCTTAGCAGCTGGTATTGGTAATATCCATGGTAAATATCCAGATAACTGGGAAGGTTTAGATTTTGATGCCTTAGATGCTATTCAACAAGAAACAGGAACTATGCCTTTAGTATTACATGGTGGTACTGGTATTCCTGAAGATATGGTTAAGAAAGCTATTACTTTAGGTGTTTCTAAAGTTAATGTTAACACTGAATGTCAATTATACTTCCAAGAAGCTACTCGTAAGTACATTGAAGAAGGAAAAGATTTACAAGGTAAAGGTTATGACCCTCGTAAATTATTAGCTCCTGGAGCTGCTGCAATTCAACAATGCGTTAAAGAAAAAATGGAATTATTCGGAAGCGTTGGAAAAGCTTAATGAAGACATGAGAACCTGTGAAAACAGGTTCTTTTTTTGATGTAAAATATTGACAATATTTTTTGAAAGTGCTATCATGAATTCGTAAGTTGGTTAGTTACTCTTTGAGGCTTCCCCAATAACACATGTTTTTATGCGTTTTTTGGGTGAGTTTCAAAGAGTTTTTTTGTTGGAGGTAAAAAAAGATGAGAGTTGTAAAAAATATTCACAATAATATATCTATATGTCTTGATTCTAAAGGAAACGAAGTTGTTGCTTTTGGCAAGGGAATAGGTTTTAGAAAACCTCCATACGATGTTCCCATGAGTCAAATAGAACGTACTTTCTATAATATTAATCCCGTATTTATTGATAACTTATCACAGATACCTGAAAATATTATTGATATAAGTACAAAAATAATCGACTATGCAAATACTCTTTTAAATGGGGAATGTAATGCAAATATAGTCTTTACTTTGGCTGATCATATAACATTTAGTATTAAAAGACAAAAAGAACATATTTATGTTGATTTACCGCATCTTCATGATGTGAAATATATGTATCCTGAAGAAATAAAAATTGGAGAATATGCTTTAAAACTTATTAAAGACCAATTGAACGTACAATTGCCTAAACAAGAAGCAGCCGTTATTACCCTGCATATTATAGATTATGGTCTTGTTTCTACACAATTATCTGATGCAAACAATATGACTAGAATTGAACAATGTTGTGATGTTGTAGAAAGCTGTTTTGATATAAAAGTTGATAAGGAGAGTTTTAATTATTCAAGGTTTGTTTCACATATATATTTTCTTCTAGATAGAGTTGCAAATCATGAAGAAATTCAAACAATGAATAATTTAATATTTGATCAATTAGTAAAAGAATATCCAAAAACATATGAATGTGCTAAAAAAGTAGCTGAAAGATTAGAATTGAAATTGACGGATGAGGAAATATTATATCTTATTCTTCATATTAATCGATTGATTAGTAGAGAAGAATCAAATTAAATTGATTTTTACGATAATATAAGCGCGCAATATTATTGTTAAAAATATAAAAATAGCTATAGGAGGAAAGATTTAAATGGCTAAACAAAATTATGAGGAGTTATCACAAAATATACTTACTCAGGTTGGTGGTAAAGAGAATATATCACGTGCATATCATTGTATGACACGTTTAAGATTGGACATTAAAGATAAAGGTTTAGTAAATATTGATGAGTTAGAAAAAGTATCAGGTATTGTTGGTACTCAATGGAATGGAAATCAATTGCAAATTATTATTGGACAACAAGTTGATGATGTTTATGTTGATTTCTGTAAGGTTTCAGGTTTAGCAGAAGAAACAAAAATTGATGAAAACTTAGATGAAGGAAAGAAAAAATTCAGTATTCAGTCTTTATTTCAAACAATGTCTGCTATTTTGTTACCAGTAGTTCCAGCACTTGCTGGTGGAGGTATGATAAAAGGTCTTATTACTATTTTAACCTCATATTGTGGTATTGATGAAGCATCAACTGCAATAGTTGTTATGACTATGGCAGGAGATTGTGTATTCTATTTTTTACCTTTCTTAGTAGCATGGTCTGCTTCTAGACGTTTTAAAACTGATACAGCATTGGCTATTGCGATGGCTGGTGTACTATTATATCCTACAATGACTTCAGGATATACAGATGGTTTATCAGCAATGAGTTTTTTTGGTTTACCTATTCCATTTGTAAGATATTATGGTAGTACAATTCCTATTATTTTAACAGTATGGGTTTTAAGTTATGTGTATAAATGGATTAATAATCTTATTCCTAAGAGTTTAAGAATTGTATTTGTGCCAACATTGGTATTGGCTATTATGACACCATTAGCATTGATTGTTATTGGGCCATTAGCTACATATATTTCACAAGCATTGGTATACGTATTTAATTTCTTGTATGGATTATCACCAATGATTGCTGGAGCTATTGTCGGTGGTACAAGATTGTTTGTGGTTATGACAGGTATGCATTTGTCATTAAGTACTATAGCTTTAGGAAATATTGCTGAAATGGGATATGACTGGTTATTACCTATGAATACAATGGGTACTCTTGCATTATTTGGTGCTTGCTTTGGTGTATGGCTTAAAGCTAAAAATTCTGAAAACAAACAAATTGGTGCTTCAACAGCTATTTCATCATTTATTGGTATTACAGAACCTGGTATTTATGGTATTTTCTTAAAATTTAGAACTGCTATGATTGCTACTATTGCAGGTGGTGCTGTTGGTGGTGCTATTGTTGGTTTATTTGGAGGACGTGCAACTGCTTATGTTAATTCATGTATTTTATCCACACCTGTATTTATGACAGACAATTTCTGGTGCGTAGCATTAGGTATGGCTGTATCTGCAATTATAGCATTTGCAATTGTTATGGTCTTAGGATTAAAAGAAGATGAACCAGCAGAACAAAATAATTAATATATAATATTTTAGGAGGATCAAAAATGAAAAATGTATTTAGTTTTTTTAGCAAGAAAGAATCATTACCTAATGTATCTGACAAGAATTTGATATCAATATGCAATGGTGAAATGATAGAACCAAAAAAAATTAATGACAAGGTATTTGCTAATGAATTAATGGGAAAAACAGTTGGGTTTATTCCAACTTCAAACGAAATTTATTCACCTTGTGATGGAGTTTTAGAAGTGATGTTTCCTACAGGACACGCTTTTGCCATTAGAATGAAAGATGGGACAGGAATATTAGTACATGTAGGTATTAATACTGTTGATCTTAATGGTAAAGGATTCAAGGTTTTGGCTAAACAGGGTTCAAAAGTAAAAGCAGGTCAAAAATTATTAGAAGTTGATTTTGATTCAATTAAAAAAGCAGGATATGATATAACAACTATGCTTATTATTAGTGAACCCATTGAAAATGTTGAGTATCATTTTTCAGAATTTGGTCTAAAAGAAAAGTTTGAAATAATTTTGTAGGAGGAAGGAAAATGTACACAAACGAAGGAAAATTGCAATTTCCAGAAAACTTCCTTTGGGGCGGAGCTACTGCTGCCAATCAATGTGAAGGTGCTTGGAATGAAGATGGAAAAGGTATGACGATTCAGGATTGCTTAGAGTTCCGTGCTGGCAATATATCTGATATGGGAAAACAATTTGCTTTTACTACTAAGGACTTAAAGAAAGCACTAACTAATAATGATATTAACTACCCAAAAAGAAGAGGCACTGATCATTACCATCATTATAAAGAAGATATAGCGTTAATGGCTGAAATGGGTTATAAAGTTTATAGATTATCTATAAGCTGGGCAAGAATTTTTACAGATCCTGAAGATGAAAAACCAAATGAAAAAGGTATTGAATTCTATTTGAATATATTTAAAGAATGTAAGAAATATGGAATTGAACCTTTAGTTACATTATCCCATTATGATGTACCACTTGATTTAATCAACAGATATAGAGGATGGTATGGTAGAGAATGTATCAATTTGTTTGTTAAATATGCTAAAGTATGTTTTGAACGCTTTGGTGAATATGTTCATTATTGGTTAACATTCAATGAAGTTGATGCTATGCTTAGACATCCTGTTACAAGTGGAGGGTTGATTGAAGATCAATTCGATGACATACCTTTTGAGCAAGCAATGTATCAAGCTATGCACCATCAAATGATTGCAAGTGCTTTAGCAGTGAAACTTGGACACGAACTATACCCTAATGCTAAAATAGGTTGCATGATGACAAAATTATGCTTCTATCCTTATACATGTAAACCTGAGGATAATCTTGCTACACAACAGAGAATGAGAAGTATTTATCGTTATGTTGATATTCAAGTGTTTGGAGAATATCCACTCTATTTGAAAAAAGAAATAGATAATAAAGGTTATACTGTAAAGTTTGAAGAAAACGACGAGAAAATCTTAAAAGAAGGCACAGTTGATTTTGTAAGCTTTTCTTATTATATGACATCTTGCTGGGCAGCAAAAACAGATGAACTGGAATTATCGCCAGGGAATACGTTTAACGGTGTAAAAAATCCATACTTACCTAGTAGTGAATGGGGCTGGCAAACTGATGCTGCAGGATTACGTTATTCTCTAGTTGAATTATATGACAGATTTAGAAAACCATTATTTATTGTCGAAAATGGGTTGGGAGCTAGAGATGTAGTATCAGAAGAGGGTAAAATTCATGATCCGTATCGTGCAGAATATTTAAAAGAACATGTATGTGCTATGAGTGATGCTATTAATTTAGATGGTGTTGATTTAATGGGATATACATGGTGGGGTTGTATTGACTTAATATCTGAATCTACAAGAGAAATGTCAAAGAGATATGGTTTTGTATATGTTGATGTAGATGATTATGGTAATGGAACTTATAATAGAATTAGAAAAGATAGTTTTTATTATTATAAGCAAGTCATTGAATCAAATGGTACTGATTTAGAAATTAATATCTCATAATTGTTGAATAATATATCACATAATTTTCTCACTTTATTGAAAATTTATATAGAGGTTGTATATATTGTGAAAAGGTGGTTTTCCACCTTTTCATTTTAGTTTTTTTTGAATCACATTTTTGTTTTTTTGTAATTTCTTAATATACCATATTCGTTGTTTGAAAAATAGAATCGTGTTAAAATATGTTAAGAAAGTAGTTGATAAGATGAAGAAGATAGTTATTGGTATACTTGCGCATGTTGATGCAGGTAAAACAACTTTATCAGAAAGCTTACTTTATTTAACGGGTCAAATTAGGCATTTAGGAAGAGTTGATCATCAGGATACTTTTTTAGATTACAATAAACAAGAAAGAGATCGTGGGATTACGATATTTTCTAAACAAGTCAATTTTCAATATAAAGATACAGAATTTATTTTAGTGGATACACCTGGTCATGTTGATTTTTCTAGTGAAATGGAAAGGACGTTACAGATATTAGATTATGCGATTGTAGTTATTAGTGGATTGGATGGGATGCAATCACATAGTGAAACTATTTTTCGTCTGTTAGAGCACTATCATGTACCAGTCTTTATATTTGTGAATAAGATGGATCTAACGCCTTTAAGTAAAGATGAGTTATTTAAGAATTTGGTGAATAAAATAGGGGAACAATGTATTATATTTGATCAAGATGATACATATGAAAATATTGCTTTATGTGATGATTGTTTATTAGATGATTATTTAAGTAGTGGTACAATAGATAATCAAAGTATTGCAAAACTTATTCATGATAGGAGGCTATTTCCTATCTATTTTGGTTCGGCTTTAAAGAATGATGGTGTTCAAGAACTGTTAGATGGCTTCAATGACTATACATTACAACCACAATATAATGATACCTTCTCAGCCCAAGTTTTTAAAATAAGCCATGAAGGCCAAGTTCGCTTAACACATCTAAAGATATTGGGTGGTCGCATTAAGCCAAAAGAAACAATTAATGATGAAAAAATTGATGAAATAAGAGTATATTCAGGACTAAAGTATCAATTGGTCAATGTTGCTGTGGCTGGCGATGTGGTGGTTTTAAAAGGACCAACAAATTTAGAAGCTGGTCAAAGTATAGGTATATCACAAAATACTATGCAACCTGTTTTATCACCATATATGACATATCGTATTGTTTTAGATAAAAATAGTGATACCAATAAAATGCTTCAATCTTTATCCTTATTAGCAAAAGAAGATCCTCAACTTCATTTATCAATAGATAATGGTGATATCTATGTTCAACTCATGGGAGAGGTCCAAACTGAAATCCTTAAAACCATGGTTAAAGAAAGATTTCATGAAGATATATCTTTTGATCAAGGACGTATTTTATACAAGGAAACAATCACTGAACCAGTAGAAGGTGTAGGGCACTTTGAACCATTAAGACATTATGCTGAAGTACATGTATTATTAGAGCCATTACCGTTAGGAAGTGGTATCCAAGTAGAAAGCAAATGTAAAGAAGATGACTTACCAAGACATTTCCAAAGACTCATATTAACTCATATCCAGGAAATAGAACATATTGGCGTCTTAACGGGTTCACCTATTACTGATATAAAAATATCTTTGTTAATAGGAAAATATCATCCTAAACATACTGAAGGTGGAGACTTTAGAGAAGCGACTTATCGTGCTATACGTCAAGGCTTAAAAATAGGCAAATCTATTTTATTAGAACCTTATTATCATTATCAATTAGAATTAGAAGATAATTACATATCAAGAGCTTTATATGATATTGATATGATGCATGGTACAAGTGAGGTATCATCTATTCATAATGGTATAAGTCTCATAGAAGGTGAAGCACCTATATCACAAATGCAAAATTATCAACAAATTGTTATTTCTTATACTAAAGGTAAAGGAAAATTACAATGTCATATGTCAGGATATAGACCATGTGTCAATGCCAATGAAGTGATTGCAACTATAGGTTATGATAGTGAAAAAGATGTCAATCATCCAACAGGTTCAATATTTTGTGCTCATGGTGCTGGATACTATGTCCCTTATGATGAAGTGAAAGATCACATGCATATTCCTTTTCAAGTAATAAAAAAAGACGCAATAAAACAAACAGCATCATATCATTTTAATAGTAGTGATGAAGAATTAGATGCCATATTTGAAAAAACATATGGACCAATTAAGCATTCTCTAGCAAGTGATTATTATCGCCCAAAAGATGAAAGTACAATCAAAACACAAGAAATCAAACCACAATGTATGCTTATTGATGGTTATAACATTATATTTGGATGGGATGAATTATCACAACTTGCTAAAGTAGATTTAGGGGCAGCTAGAGATAGACTTATTGATATATTAAGTAATTACCAAGGTTATAAACAATGTATGATGATT
Organism: Erysipelotrichaceae bacterium; assembly: GCA_021200395.1. Lineage (GTDB taxonomy): Bacteria > Bacillota_I > Bacilli_A > Erysipelotrichales > Coprobacillaceae > JAJQDJ01. The sequence continues at coordinate 9,461 of JAJQGQ010000088.1, read as the reverse complement.
ATTGTTTTTGATGCCTATAAGGTTAAAGATAATCCTGGTAGTATGCAACAATTCCATAACATGTATATTGTCTATACGAAAGAGGCACAAACAGCAGATGCATACATAGAACGTGCCACTCATACGTTATCTAAAGATTATCGAATTATTGTCGCAACTTCAGATAACGCTGAACAAGTTATTGTTTTAGGACATGGTGCTATGCGCATGTCAGCCAGGGAATTGGAATTAGAAGTAAAAATGATTAATGAAAATCATTTAACAGAATTTATGAGGAATCAGCCTAAAGATCATGATTTCGTATTAGAAGAGGATATGAAGAAATGGAAAAAGGAGGAATGATATATGGCTAGAAAAAATGTAACAGCAGCTTTCATTGAAAGAATTGAAAATCAGTTAAAAGATGATGTGAATGTAACGACTCATGAAACATATGATCGTTTAATTGCATTGGGTTTAAATGAAGAACGTGCCATTCAAGCTATAGCTTATTTTTATGAAATCTATTTTCGTGAACATTTAGATAATTATAATGAAGCATCATGGCATAATTTTATGTTAGAAGTACCACTCACCAATCATGAGGGCGAATATGATTTTGATATTCGTGATGCTAAAAAGAATAGTCGTTATATTACGAAACATTATGGAAATTTAAAAAACAATGTACAAAAACTAGAACCAGAATTATATTCTATAGAAAGTCGCCTCATTGTTCTTCATGAACAATATCAATTATCAAGTAGAGAAGCTGCAAAGATGATTAATATAGTTATAAATCGTATATTAGATATCAAAGATAAAACAACTTCAAATTATAATGATTATGCTACAGAGGACTTATTATATATGGCTGATGGTTTAGAATATATTCTCAATCCTTATAAAAATGAAGAAGTTGCAAAAATTATAGAACCATGTGTTAATATAAATGATGATCATAATTATGATTATATTTTTAAAAATGTATTTATATGTCTTAATAGAATATTAGAAAGCATTCATTTATGGGATAAAGAATTTGGTGTAGATGGTTATTTTAGATATATTAAACGATTTATGAATACGAGTTATATAGCTAGTCACAATCCTGAATTATTCTTTAATGATAAAACATTATTAAAATGATATACAATTCATAGTTGTTAACTATGAAATAATACGTGACAATTGTATGAATAAATGTTATATTATGTGTTAGGTGATAATATGAAAATTTCTACAAAAGGACGTTATGCTTTACGTTTAATGATTGATTTGGCACAAAATAAATCACAGGGTCATATTTCTTTAAAAGATGTTGCCAAAAGACAAAATATCTCTGTTAAATATTTAGAACAAATTGCTTCTCCTTTAAGTAAGGCAGGTCTTATTAAAAGTACAAGAGGACCTTCAGGAGGCTATTCTTTAGTTAAATTACCTAAGGATTATACTTCTAAAGAGATTTTAGAAGTTGTTGAAGGAAAAGTATCTTGTGTTTCTTTTTTAGATGATGATGATATTCCTAGTGAAGATGTTCCTATGATGCCTTTTTATGAGGGTTTAAATAAAGCTATTATTGAATATTTAGATTCTTATACTTTAGCTGATTTGGTGGAAATGAATACAGGCTTTGTTTGGGACTTTGTCATTTAAAATTACATATAGGAGAGATGATGGATGAAGGTTATATATCTTGCAGGAGGATGCTTTTGAGGCGTTCAAAAGTATCTTGATCAATTTAAAGGTGTTGTTTGTACAACTGTTGGCTATGCTAATGGACATAGTGTCAATCCTACTTATGAAGAGGTCAAATCACAAAGTAGTGGGCATAGTGAAACAGTAAAAGTAGAATATGACGAGAATATCATCAGCATTATTTAGATAAGAATCCAACAGGATATTGCCATATTCCATTCACTTTTTCCATATGAATGAAAATTGATCCTAGGAATACATAGTATTCCTTTTTTTTTATACTTATTTTCATTCATCAATTCTAGTACAATAAACGAAGAAAGAAGGAATATTATTATGATTCAAAAATATACAAAACGTCCTATTACAATTGTTGCAGTCCAATGGAATGGTCATAATATTGATGAAATCATTTCTTTTTGTGGTCAAAATTGCACTATAAATAAATCACATTTAATGATACATACCCTAAAGGAGACCATATTGCAAGTATTGGTGATTTTATCATTAAAGGTATTCAAGGTGAATTTTATCCATGTAAGAGTGATGTTTTTGAAAAAACCTATTTTAAAGTTGAATAATTATATCTTGACTAAGCTATAAAATGTCATGTACAATAAAGCTACGTTAGCATCGAAGACGATGCGTGGGAGGTTTTATGGATATACTGGTTGTTGATGGATTAGGTGGAGGCATTGGCAGAAGCATTGTTGAAGCTATTAAAAAAGAATGTCCGCAATATCATATTATTGCGGTTGGAACAAATAGTGTCGCAAGTGCAAATATGAAAAAAGCAGGTGCTGATATAATCGCTACAGGTGAAAATGCCGTTATCTATAATGCATCTCATACCTCTATTATTATTGGACCATTAGGTATTGTTTTTGGTAATTCTATGCATGGTGAAATTACCCCTGCTATGGCCAATGCTATTAGCTTAAGCGAAGCTAAAAAGTATCTATTACCTATCTCAAAATGTAATGGTATTATTATAGGTGTAGAAGAAAAAAGTGTACAAGAGTACATTAATGAATTAGTAACGATATTACGATAATCCCTGATACATGAAGTATGAGAAGAAGCTTATGAGGCTTTGGAAGGGGATAAGAAAAAATGAATGTTTTAATGCATATGGCAGATGGATTAATATCTGTACCAATAGGTTTTATTTTTATAGCTGTTGCAGTTATAGCTATGGGGTATTCTTTAAAGAAGATTAATGAATCTCATGATGAAAAGAAAATTCCAATGATGGCTGTTATGGGAGCTTTTGTGTTTGTTGCGCAAATGATTAATTTTACCATTCCTGCAACTGGTAGTAGTGGACATATTGGTGGAGGTATTTTATTATGTCTTATTTTAGGACAATATCCAGCCTTTTTAGCGATGTGTTCGGTATTGATTATTCAGTGTTTATTTTTTGGTGATGGTGGTATGTTAGCACTTGGATGCAATATGTTTAATATGGGTTTAATACCTTGTTTTATAGTTTATCCATTGATTGTTAAACCATTATTAAAGAATCATTTGAGTTCGTCTAGAATAGTTTTATCGAGTATGATTGGTGCTGTTGTAGGGTTAGAACTAGGGGCCTTCTGTGTTGTTTTAGAAACTCTAGCTAGTCAGATTACAGAGTTGCCTTTTACTTTATTTGTAAGTCTCATGTTACCTATTCATTTAGCTATAGGAATTGTAGAAGGCATCATTACTTCAGCAGTTGTATGTTATGTTTATAAAGAAAGTCCACATATGATAGATTATGCTTTAGTAGATAAAAACTTTAATATGAATTATAAGAAACTTATTGGTGTCTTTTTAGTATTGGTTGTACTTATTGGTGGAGGCTTATCTTTGTATGCTTCTTCTTATCCAGATGGCTTAGAATGGTCAATAGGAGGAATTACTGGAGATAGTGAATTAGAAGCAAGTGGTGAAGTCAAAGAAGCTTTAGCGAGTGTTCAGGAAACAACATCGTTTTTACCAGATTATAGTTTTTCTAACAGTGATAGTATCTTAGGAACATCTACATCTGGTATTGTTGGTGGTGCCATGACAATTTTTGTTTTAGGTGCAGTTGGATATATTTTCACTAGAAAGAAGAGTCATGTATAAATTATTGAATGCAATGCTGGCAATGAATAACATTGAAAGCATTTCTCATAAAAATACAATTATTCATCAATGGCATCCATTATTTAAAATCATCTGTACATTTATAATGATTATATGTATTATCAGTACATATCAATTATTAGAACTTATCATATATACGTTAATGATTATTATAACATCTCTATTAGCACATATATCTATTCAAAAACTTATCACGAGAGGTTTATTAGGATTACCTTTCTCTTTATGTTTAGGAGTATCTTTTCTTATTTTTGATCATAAAATAATATCCTTTTATGGATTAATGATATATGAAGGCATACTACTATTAATATTAGTTCTATTAAAAACAACTTTATGCTTAATGACTTCATATATACTCATTGCCACAACACCCTTTGATCAAATAACAGGTGAACTTATACATATAAAAATACCATCAACATTTGTATTATCATTAACGATGACCTATCGTTATATTTATAGTTTATTATATGATGCTAAAACAATGAGTGCTTCTTATCTCTTAAAGAATCCTCAAGTAAAAGGTATAGATTTAAAAGATATGGGAAGCTTTGTAGGACATTTATTGGTGAATAGTTTTAATAAAAGTCAACATGTTTATGAATGTATGCTATGTAGAGGTTATAATATAGAAACAAGTTATCAAAGATATGAGAAGTTTGACATAGATAATATATTTTTATTGATGATGTTTATGAGTTTTATGATTATAGTGAAGGTGATGGTATGATAGAAATCAAAAATTTATCAGTAACCTATGAGGGCAATATAAAAGCTTTAAAAAATATTAATTTAACTATTGATGAAGGATGTACGATGATTGTAGGTCAAAATGGCAGTGGGAAATCAACATTATTACAAACATTAGTAGGTTTAAATAAATTCGATGGTGAAATAATAATCAATCAAATACCAGTTAATAAAACAACTATTAAAAACATAAGACAAATAGTTGGCCTTGTCTTTCAAAATCCTGACCACCAATTATTTATGAGCAGTATCTATGATGATTTAGCTTTTGGTTTAATTAATCAAGGATTAGCGCAACCAGAGATCAAACAACGTATTGAAACAATATCAAAAGAATTATCACTAGAAAGCTTTATCAATCGCTCGGCTCATCAATTATCAGGAGGACAAAAACGAATGGCTGCCATTGCTTCTGTATTAATTATGCAACCAGATATTCTTTTGTTAGATGAACCAAGTTCCTTTTTAGATCCCAAAGGTAGAAGAACAGTCATTCAATTATTACAATCATTACATAAACCTATGTTAATAGCTACTCATGATTTAGATATGGCTTTAGATATTGCTGATAAAGTTATTCTACTTAATGATGGTGAAGTTATGAGTTATAGGAATAAAGATATTTTATTAGATCAACAATTATTAGAAGAAAATGGTTTAGAATTACCATATCGATATCAGAGGTAATATATGAATACAATAGAAATATTAGAAAAAGTAAAAAATAATGAAATAGATATATATGAAGCTGAAACATTACTTCATAACACTTTAGATTATGCAACCATTGATTATGATAGAAAAAGAAGAACAGGTGTTGGTGAAGTTATATATGGTCAAAGTAAGACAGTTGAACAATTAAAAGGTATTATTCATCATATGCTTGATCATAATCAAAAATCTATTTTGGCAACACGTATTAGTTTGGAAAAATATAAAATATTAAAAGCAGAATTTCCTGATTTTATTTATGATGAATTATCTCAAGTATTTTATTATCAAAATGAAGAGATAGTTTATAATAAAGGTAAAATAGCGGTTGTTTGTGCAGGTACAAGTGATTTACCAGTGGCTAATGAAGCAGCAATAACGGCCAGATTTCTAGGAAATGATGTCATTCAAATTAGTGATGTTGGGGTTGCTGGATTGCATCGCTTACTTAAGCGTATTGATGAGATTCAACAAGCTAATGTGATTATAGTAATTGCTGGTATGGAAGGAGCGTTGGCTTCAGTTATAGGTGGTTTGGTTGATAAACCAGTCATTGCAGTTCCAACATCTATTGGCTATGGAGCCAATTTTCAGGGGCTATCAGCACTTCTTTCGATGCTCAATAGTTGTGCCAGTGGTGTTAGTGTTGTGAATATTGATAATGGTTTTGGAGCTGGATACACAGCTCATACAATTAATTGTTTAGGAGGAAAGAAATAATGAAAGCATTATATTTTGATTGTGCTAGTGGTATTAGTGGTAATATGACTTTAGGTGCCTTGTTGGAATTGACAGGAGATCAAGATTATCTATTAAGTGAACTCGATAAACTTCATGTAGATGGTTATCATATCCATATATCTAAAACAAAAAAGAATGGTATAACAGGAACATATGTTGATGTTCATTTAGAGCAAGAACATGATCATGAACATCATCATGATCACGTTCATGAGCATCATCACCATCATCATGAACATCGTAACCTTTATGATGTTAATAACATTATAGATAATAGTGATATTGATCATGATGCGAAAGATTTAGCTAAACGCATCTTTTTAAGAGTGGCTCAAGCAGAAAGTAAGGTTCATAACGAACCATTAGAAAATGTTCATTTTCATGAAGTAGGAGCTATTGACTCAATTGTTGATATTGTTGGTACAGCTATCTTAATTAATAAAATCAAACCTGATAAAATATATAGTAGTATCGTTAATGATGGTTATGGTTTTATTGAATGTGCTCATGGTACTATTTCCGTACCTGTTCCAGCTACTTGTGAAATCTTTGCCCAAAGTTCAGCCAAAACAAGACAAATTGATATTGATACCGAACTTGTTACACCTACCGGAGCAGCGATTATTAGTGAATTGGCTTGTTCTTATGGCGTACAACCAACCATGAATATTCAAAAAATAGGCTGGGGTTGTGGTAGCAAAGAGCTTAAAATTCCTAATGTTTTAAAGGTTATGTTAGGTGAAATTCAAGATGAAGATAATGATACCATTACCGTATTAGAAACCAATATTGATGATTGTAGTGGTGAGGTACTAGGTTATACGAGTGAGTTATTATTTGAAAATAAGGCTTTGGATGTTTTCTTTACACCTATTTATATGAAAAAGAATAGACCTGCTTATCGTTTAAGTGTTAGTTGTAAAAATGAAGATGTTGAAACCATGAAAAATATCATTTTTCAACAAACAACAACTATTGGGATTCGTATGCGTCAAGAAAAACGTTTTGTGTTAAAGAGAGAAATCATTGAAAAAGAAACAGAGTTTGGTAAAATTCATTTCAAACGTATTTACTTTAACGATGAAATTCATGATTATCCTGAATATGAAGATTTAAAAGCTATCGCTTTAAAAGAAAATATTCCATTAAAAGATATTCAAGAGAAGGTGAAATAATGAATAAGGAACAACAACTCGAACAATATCTTCTTTCTTTAGGAAGTGTTGCAGTAGCTTTCTCATCTGGTGTTGATTCCACTTATTTATTAAAAAAAGCTCATGATGTCTTAGGTGACAAAGCAATAGCTATTACTGCTTCATCTCCTTCATTTCCTAAACGTGAACTTGATGAAGCTAAGGCGTTTTGTAAAAAAGAAAATATTAAACAAATTATCTTTAATACTAATGAACTAGATATTCAAGGATTTAATCATAATCCAAAAAACAGATGCTATTTGTGTAAAACCAATCTATTTACAAAAATCATTGAAATAGCAAAAGAAAATGGCATCAATGAAGTCGTAGAAGGTTCCAATATGGATGATTTAGGTGACTATCGTCCAGGTCTTCAAGCTATCAAAGAATTAGGCGTTAAAAGCCCATTAAGGGAAGTTCAACTCTATAAACAGGAAATAAGAAATTTATCCAAAAAACTGAACCTTCCTACATGGGATAAACCATCTTTTGCCTGTCTAGCAAGCCGATTTGTCTATGGTGAAACCATTTCTATAGAAAAATTAGAAATGGTAGAAAAGGCAGAACAATTTTTAATGAGTATGGGATTTAAGCAGTTACGTGTACGTATTCATGATAAGATGGCTCGTATCGAAGTAGAACCAGATGATATTATTAAAATAGTGGAAAATAAAGATATCATAGATCAACAATTAAAGGCATATGGTTTTAGTTATGTGGCTGTTGATCTTCATGGATATACCATGGGAAGTATGAATAAAGAGATATAGGTAGAATCGCATGATTCTATCTTTTTTAATGCTATCGATACGAAATTACATTTTTCCAAAGGAAAAAATCAACATATTTAACATACATCCAAAGGAATAATAAAGATTGTATTATATATTATTTGTTATTATGCATTGAAAAAGTAGGTGTAATATCTTTGTGATAAAATAATTATTATATCTTTTGACTAAATGGAATAAATATATTATAATCCCATTAAACCTATAGGAAATATAAAGATAAAGGAGATAAAAGATTATGTCAGATATTAAAAATGGTTTTATTGAATTGGTAGGTAATACACCTCTTGTACGTTTAAATAAGTTAGCTAAGAAAAATGGATTAGAAGCAGATATTTTAGCAAAATTAGAATCTAGAAATCCTGCTGGATCTGTAAAGGATAGAATTGCTAAGGAAATGATTTTGGATGCTTTGGATAAAGGTAAGATTAATGAAGATAGTGTATTGATTGAACCTACAAGTGGTAATACTGGTATTGGTTTAGCTGCTGTCGCAACTTCATTGGGATTAAGAATTATTATTGTTATGCCTGATACAATGAGTGTTGAAAGAAGAAATATCATGAAAGCATATGGTGCCGAACTTGTTTTAACACCAGGTAGTGAAGGAATGAAAGGTGCTATTGCTAAGGCTGAAGAATTAGAAAAGGAAATTGATGGTGGCTTTGTCGTTGGCCAATTTGTTAACCCTGCAAATCCTCAAGCTCATTACAAGACAACTGGTCCTGAAATATATGAACAAACAGATGGTAAGGTTGATTATTTGGTTGCAGGTGTAGGAACTGGTGGTACTTTAACAGGTGCTGGTAAATATTTAAAAGAAAAGATTCCTGGTATTAAGGTTGTGGCAGTAGAACCTCAGAGTTCTCCAGTATTGTCTGAAGGAAAGGCTGGGCCTCATAAGATTCAAGGTATAGGTGCTGGTTTTGTTCCTGATACATTGGATACATCAGTTTATGATGAAGTTATTCCGGTTTCTAATGATGATGCTTTTATTACAGGTAAAGAAATTGGTAAGACAGAAGGTATTTTAGTAGGTATTTCTTCAGGAGCAGCTTTATATGCAGCTAAACAATTAGCCCAAAGAGAAGAAAACAAGGGAAAAACAATTGTTGTTATCTTACCAGATGGTGGCGATCGCTATTTCTCTACACCATTATTTCAAGAATAAAAATTAAAAAAAGTATTGACATATTAATCCTAAAGGTTTACTATGAATATATACAAAAAAGACAATGAAAAGAAGAGTAATTCATAGGAATTTTATAGAGAGTTTCTGGCAGGTGTAAAGAAACAAAGGAATATGGATGAAGATGGTCTTGGAGTTGCATACCGAACCCTTAGTGGCAAGGCTATGACGGTTTCGCCCGTTACAGCGATAGAGTATGATAGTACTCAAAGAGGAAATAACTGTGAGGTTATTTTGAACTAAGGTGGTAACACGATAAACTCGTCCTTATAG
>JAJQGQ010000170.1 GCA_021200395.1 Erysipelotrichaceae bacterium | reverse complement strand
AAAGAAGATGCGAAAGCATAAGAAGCCCCTTCCTAAGCAATTAGGGAGGGGTTGTACACAATTGATGCAGATGGCCAAATCATTGCTCCAGTAGCCTTTGATGGGAGAAAGATTGTTTATTTTAATTTGAAAGGTCATTATGAAAAAAATTCAGATATGGATAAATTAGTCCATGATCTGCATTGTGTCAATCCTGAAGATATGTATTTTGATGTATTAAGAGACTGTGTTTATAAATATAAATGCACAGAGGAAGGAAGAAATAAAATGTGTGAAATAATGCAAAATCTTATTAATGAAAGTAATGCTAAAAGTAGAGCTGAAGGTAAAGCTGAAGGTAGCCATGAAACAACAATAACAATGGTTAAAGAGATGTTAAAAAATGGTGCGTCCTTAGAATTCGTTTGTAAGTGTTCCCACTTACCGTATGAAACAGTTTTAAAATTACAAAGCGAATTATTACTTTCGTAACATAAACAAAGACGTAGATAAATTTCTACGTCTTTTATATTGCAACTTTGCAAGAACGATATTATAATAAATATTGTTAAAAGCAAACCAATCATTAATACATAGAGAAAGGAAAAAGTACAATGAATGAAATAATGCAAAATCTTATTAATGAAAGTAAAGCTGAAGCTAGCTATGCAACAACAATAACAATGGTTAAAGAGATGATAAAAAATGGTGCGTCCTTAGAATTCGTTTGCAAGTGTTCCCACTTATCTTATGAAACAGTTTTAAAATTACAAAAAGAATTATTTTCATAGCAAAAAAACGTAGAATTAATCTACGCTTTTAGATCATACCTTAACTACATGTCGAGCTTGTAAACCACGATCACTTTGATAAAGTTCAAATTCTACTAATTCGCCTTCATTTAAAGATTTATATCCATCTTGAACTATTTGACTATAATGAACAAACACATCTTTACCTTCACCACGATCAATAAAACCAAAACCTTTTTCGGCATTAAACCATTTAACTTTGCCTTGCATATATTTTCGCCTCCTTCAATGATTTATCGGAATATTTTTTATGTCTATAAACGAATACCCTTTTACTGACATATATATTATAATTACTTACACTGTTATAATTCGTCATAATGGGTCGAGAGTGAATAAAAATACAAAGCGAATCAGTCAACCTGATTCGCTATTGCTTCTTGAATTTGCTCTAATGTCTGATTTGTTGAAAGTACCAGGAATTCAATTTTTTGAGGATGGTATGATTCAATAAGCTTAAGACACGCAAGCAATGTTGATCCTGAAGTGATTACGTCATCAAGAATCAGAATACTTTTGTTCGACAGACTTTCTCCATATCGTATACCTATCTTATCAATGACTTCTTTACGTTGTTCGTAGGAGTAATTACTTTGCTTATAGTCCTCTTTTTTATATAAGCCAGTAAATACGTGTGATGAAAAGCTAGAGGCAATTGTTGCCATTGGGGCAAAGCCTCTTATTTGATTATCACTTGATGCAGAGGGTACAACTGCAATAATAAAATTTTTATAAGTGTGTGATAATTCATGGTCATACATACATAAAAAGGTATCTTTGAGCGCAATGTCATAAAGTCCTTTGTATTGAAATAACAGGGTTTTAAAGAATTCATCGTATTGATAGAGAATACGCATAGGATGGTGATGAAAATCAAGATGCCAATCAATGATTTGAAATTGCTGCATACATCTTTTACAAACAGGAAAATCTCGCATCAGATGAGTTAGGGACATATCTTTAAGCAGTGGGGTATTGCAAATTAAGCATTCATCGTATTGAGGTTTTTGATTTCGTTGATACATGATTGAATACTCTTTGTTTTAACTGCTGATAAAATATAGACATGTCCTGTAGGGTGATTTGGTTTACGACCAACTCTTCCAGCGATTTGAATTAATGTACGGCTATCAAATAGATCGTGTTCACCATTGAGGACAATAACCTGTACATCTTCAATTGTTACACCACGTTCTAGTATTGTTGTGGAAACAACAACATCTAATTGATTTTGTTTAAGTTGTTCGATAACTTGTTGATTGTTTTCATGGATGGATGAAACGCCACTTGCTAATAATGCATGACGATTGAAATATTTGACGCATTGATCAACATCAGCAATGCGTGGGACAAAGATAATATATTTTTTCTGCATACGTTTGATAAGTTGTAATGCAAGTGGTTTTTGTAAAGAAGATGGAACGACAATACAACGTGGAACTGGTAAATCCACATTATGATAGCGTCTATTCATGATAAGCAATTGCTCATCTTGGACATCTTCCTTTTTAAATGTAGCACTCAACTTAATATAATGTCCTACGCACACACGTGTAAAAATATTCTGTAATACCTCATTACCATAAAATGGAAAGGCATCGACTTCATCGGCAATCATGAGTTGAAAACCAATATTATTTTCAAAACGATATAGTTGATGCATGGTACAAACAATAAATTGAGCATCACTATTTTCCTGACGTCCTCCATAAAGAACACCAATACTGACCCCTTTAAAAGCATCAATAATTCTTTCATAGAGTTCTTTGACCAATTCCTTGCGTGGTACACAAAAGCATACACGATGGCCTTGCATTAAAGCGTAACATATTGTTTCATAAACGATTTCTGTTTTTCCTGATCCACAAACAGCTAAAACGAGTGAATTTAGCTGATTTTGATAGTTCAACAATAATTGATGTGATATTTCCTGTTGTTTTTCAGAAAGATTAAAATCTAAATTATAATAGATCTTTGTGCCTATTCTATAGTTTTTAGCTATCGTTGTTCTTTTTTCATTGACTAATATTCTTTTAAAAGCGATACACTTACGACAATAACATTGACCATTAATATCATATAGTTGTTTGACATTGTCATTTTGACATCTTGGACATCTCGTCATTTCCCATCACCCGTATCAATGGTATCATGATATAAAGGTTTGTGCGTCCTAAGTTTGTCTCAAGTTTGTGTCAATATTATTTTTAAAAATAATGAGGATAAAATCAACATAAATTATTCATCAATAAAATAAATTGAAACTATTTTGAAACTTTTCTGGGACTTTTTTGGGATTTTTTAACATGGATTTCATATATTAAAAGGGTGATTAATATGTGTGGTATAGTAACTATTTGTAATTATCAAAAAGATATTCGTTGTTATCATGATAAACTTATAGAAATGAATCAATTGTTAGAAAATAGAGGACCTGATGAAAGTGGAGAATATGTTTCTAAGCATTGTATGATGGCCCATAGGCGTTTATCTATTATTGATTTAAATGGTGGCCAACAACCAATGAGTTATATGTATGAAGGCAGAAGTTATCATATAACTTATAATGGGGAAATTTATAATATGATTGATATTAAGAATCAGCTTATATCAGATGGTTATCGCTTTTATACGATGAGTGATACAGAAGTGATTATCGTGGCTTATATTGCTTATAAGGAGAAATGTGTTCATTTGTTTGAAGGTATTTTTGCATTTGTGATTGATGATGGACAAAAGCTTTTTATAGCTAGGGATCCATTAGGAGTCAAGCCTTTGTTTTATTATGTAGATAGTGATGAGACAATGGTTATCGCAAGTGAAATCAAGAGTATTTTATGTTTTATTGGTAAAGCTATTGTTGATAAACGTGGTATTAAAGAATTACTAGGATTAGGGCCATCGTTAACACCTGAACATACGCTATATAAAAATATATATTCTTTGCGTGCAGGCTATTATATGTATTATCAAAAACATGCGTATAAGCATCAATATTTCATGTTAGAGGATAAAGAGCATACAGATTCTATAAAAGAAACAATTTATAAAGTTAGAAAGTATGTCATTGAAAGTATTGAGCATCAATTATTAAGTGATGTACCTATTACTTCCATGTTATCAGGTGGTTTAGATTCAAGTATTTTAAGTGCAATTGCTTATCAATATAAACAGCCTTTATCAACATATAGTATTACTTATGAAGATCAAGATAAGTATTTTAAAGCCTATGATTATCAAACAACTCAGGATGATGTCTATATTCATGATATGATTGAGATGTATCCGACAAAGCATCATGAGATTGTTTTAAAACAAAGTGATCTCATTGATAGTTTAAAAGAGGCGATGATTGCTAGAGATATGCCTGGTATGGCAGATATTGATTCTAGTTTCTTATTATTTTCTAAAGAAATTGCTAAAACTCATAAAGTATGTTTATCAGGTGAATGTGCTGATGAGATATTTGGTGGTTATCCATGGTTTTATAAGGAAGAATTATATCATCAACCCTATTTTCCGTGGATGAGAGATATTGATTTAAAGATAGACTTATTTCATGAAAACATAAAAGCATTGAATATTAAAGACTATATTATCAATGCTTATCAACAATCACTTCATGAAATCAATACAATCGATAAAAAGAAACAACTCATCTATCTTAACATCCAATGGTTTATGCAAACACTATTAACAAGAACCGATAGTCAAACGATGCGCTCTTCTATTGAAGTTCGTGTTCCTTTTGCAAGTACAAAATTACTACAATATCTTTATAATATGCCTTATGACTATATGTTTTACAATAATGAAGAAAAAGGCATCTTACGTGAAGCTTTTAAAGATATACTACCTCAAAGTATTATCCACCGTAAGAAAAATCCTTATCCTAAAACCCATTCACCCATCTATCTTTCACTCATCGAAAAAAAATTAGAAGAATCATTATCAGACTCTTCTAATATCTTACTACAACTCTTTGATCAAACCAAACTGCTATTATTTATCCACAGTCATGGTCAAAGCTTCAATGTCCCTTGGTTTGGACAACTCATGATGGGACCACAACTCATGGCTTATTTCTACCAAATCTATCTATGGGGAAAAATATATCATATCCAATTAGAACTTTAAACACTACCAAGCGTTCCTAAAATACGATATTCATCATCTTCATAATAATAAATATGATTATCATTCACTAAATAACTATCCACAACACTTCTCGCTGTTTCTACGTCATCACTAATAATACCAGTAACACCCATATTTAAATATTGCTTCATACTCTTAGCATCATCTACTGTCCAAACATAAACAGGAAGCATCTGATTCACCGCTTCTTGAATGATCGACGTATTCACCATACTTTCTTCCATCGCTAAAAAGTCAATATCCATCTCAAATATGTTATCACTAATTTCGCCAACACTACTATAAATACAATAACCAACCCAATATTGCGCTCTTTGTTGATTCATATAACGCACACAATTCTCATTTTGTGACATATAAATACACCTAGATGCAAAATAATGTTCTTCCACCACTTCAATCACAGCCTCAACCATGGTCTCATAATTTTCATCAGTAGGTTTTAATTCTATCAATAGACAAATATCTAAATCATTTTCTTGTATTTCATCAATCAAATGGGCTAAAGTCACACCATAGGCACTTTGCCCATTTTGTGATAATTGAATACTTTCAAATTCTTCAGCAGTTATATCACATACATCAATATTTTCATCAGACAAACGATTCATAGAACTATCATGAAAAACGACAGGAATATTATCACTTGTAAGTTGAATATCAATTTCAGCGTAATCAGCTTGATAACTATCTGCTACTTCTACAGCTTCATAAGTATTTTCCACTGCTTCATTACTACCTCTATGTCCCATCACTATTGGACTATGAATAAGCATGTTACCATCTAAATACAAAGATAAACAAATAATCAATAAACAAATCATTATAAAATAAATGATTTTCTTATAGTTTTGATAAATCTTAGAATGACGAATCAAAGAACTTAATTCTATTAAATGATCTTCTATCGAATTTCTTATCTTTATAGCTGTTTGACTTATCCATTCAATATTAATATCTTGTTGATTAATATAATAAATATTTTCTTCATGAGTTAAGACGATTTTTACAAGTTGCATCATAAAGCCAATCTTACCTAATAAGTATATGAT
>JAJQGQ010000190.1 GCA_021200395.1 Erysipelotrichaceae bacterium | reverse complement strand
AATTATAGTAGGGTATGTATTTATATTAAAAACACCATTAGTCGATAAACAAACTGGCCAAGCTCCTGTTATTACCTTTGACAACAAAAACATAGCTATTAGTGTCGAAGATGATGAAGATGTGTTGTTTAAGGGTGTCCATGCAACAGATGAAGAAGATGGTGATCTAAGTAAAGAAATCAGTATCGAAAGTATGTCTACTTTCACTAGCGTTAATACAAGAACAGTCACATATGTTGTCTTTGATCAAGACAACAATGTTACAAAAGCAAGTCGTACAATATCATATACTGATTATACCAATCCTACTTTTTCTTTAGATGGACCATTAGTAAGTAGTTCATATTCTACAAGTGCTCTTACAAAACTCATTAAAGCCAATAGTTGTGTTGATGGTGATATCAGTACAAAAATAGCCATTAAGAATTCTACTTTAATAGATAATAATCAACTACAAGTCTATTTAAGTGTTAGTGATAGTACTGGTAGTGCATCTTATTTAACATTAAACTATTATTTAAATAATAATAACAATGATATAAACATTACTTTAGATGAATATCTCATCTATCTAGAAGTAGGCGAAGACTATGATTATCAGGGTAATATTGATGATATTATCCAAGGTAATATCACCGATAATTCCTTAAAACCATACGTTGATATCGATATCCCTGATATGGATGAACCAGGCATATACGAGGTAACATATTCTTTAACAAGAAGTAATGGATATACTGGGCAAACACAATTAGTTGTTATAGTAACAGATGAGGAGGGAAGCTATGAATGATCAGCAAGCCTCAATGGATTGGATGAATCAAGTCTATAATGTTGTTTTTGAATTATTGAAACGCTGGCAATTGATATTATTTGTTACAGTTTTATGTGCAACATCTTTTGATTTATATCAATCTATTATATATACACCTATTTATCGTTGTGAAGCCACATTTGCGGTCACAACCAATCTAAGTTCAAGTGATGAAAATGATGTAGGAGAAACATTTAGTTATATATTCTCTAGTAATATTTTTAGAAAAACGATTCAAGAAGCAATGCATGTTGATAGTTTAAATGGTTATTTTGAAGCATCAGTGAGATCTGAATCTATTTTATATGTTTATGCTTATTCTAGTGAACCTAAAACAGCTTATGATATGTTGAATGCCTTAATGGATAATTATACGGATATATCTAGATTAGTTGTTGGTGATGCTAATATTGATTTATTAAGCAATGTTAGTGTACCTGCTACACCTTATAATGAGTTAGATCATATGGATAATCTTTTTAAAGCAGGTAGTGTAGGTTTCATATTGATTGTCGCCTTGATATCATGTATGTCTTTCTTTAGAAATACGATTAAGGATAAATATGATATTGAAAGAAAACTAAATTTACGTTTATTAGGTTCTTTACCAAAAGAATCTAAAATAACCAATATTATTGGTCTCAAAAGAAAGAAATCTATACTTATAACGCAATACTCTACAAGTTTTCAATACATTGAATCATTCAAAAGAATACGTTCAAGAATTGAACGTTCCTGTCATAAACATGACTATAAAGTCATTATGATTACCAGTTCATTAGAAAACGAAGGTAAATCATCCATTGCTGTTAATACAGCAATATCCTTAGCTATGAATAAACATAAAGTCTTACTCATAGATGCTGACTTAAGAAAACCATCACTCCATCTTATCTTAGACTATCATAACTATCCATGTACAATTAATGATGTCTTAGACAATACCATCAACTATCAAAAGGCTATCTATCATTTAGATAACTATCATATAGATGTGATGCTAGGTATCGAAAACACTAAAGATATTGATGGTACTATGCATTTTGAACATATGAATCGTATTATGAACCAACTCAAACAAGACTATGACTATATACTTATTGATACAGCACCATCAAGATTCATATCTGATACCAATGAACTATCAGCTTTCGTTGATGCTATCATACTAGTAGTTAAACAAAACCATTGTCATGTCAATACGATATTAGATACAATTGATAAGCTCAGCTTATCATCTGCTCCTATTATGGGATGCATTCACAACCAAAGCTATATACCACGTATTTCCAACAACAAATACTATGGAAATCGATATGGGTATTATAGATATTATAATCGTAGGAGGGATAGAAATGAATAATCAAGATGAACTCATTGATCTCGAACAAATTCTCGCAAAAATATCTCAGATCATTACTAAATATCTCAAATATCTTATTATCATCCCCATCCTTTCTACAGTTATAGTTCCATTTATAAGTTATCTCAGATTTGAAGAAAGCTACTCATCACAAATGACCTTTGTTGTCACTCGTGAAATTAGTGGTAATACAACATTCTATTACAACACTGCTATTATTGATGAATTAACAGAAACATTCCAATATATTATCAATAGCTCTGAACTCAAAGATATGATCAAAAACGACCTAGGAACAACCTATGTTCCTGCTCAATTATCATTATCTAAAGTAGAATCAACCAATCTCTTTACTGTCAAAGCTACTGCCAATGATGCTCAAGATGCTTATGATACAATTGTTTCCTTTAGTAATAACTATGCATCATTTTCAAGACTTCTTCTTGAAAATGCAACAGTCACTATTATTGAAGAACCAGAAATACCTCAATCACCTGATAACTCATTATCATTACCTCAAAACATTATTGAAGGTATTTTCATTGGTATCATCTTAGATGCTATCATTGTAGCTTATTTCTATATATGCAAGAAAACCATTCATGAACATAACGATATTAGACACTATCTCCATAGTCACTGTATTACTACAGTGCCAATGGTCAAACGCCATAAAGCTAAAGAAAAATCTATTATCTTAAATAACTATCTTAACCATTATGCCTTCAAAGAAGCTATCTATAACATCGGTTACGAAATAGAAAGAGATGCTAAAAACAACAATCATCAAATCTTTATGATCACAAGCTGTGTGCCTCATGAAGGTAAATCAACCATTGCGATTAATACCGCCATGTCGCTTGCTAGAAAACATCATAAAGTATTACTGATAGACTTAGACTTACGTAATCCTTCGATTTCTAAAGCATTAAACATTCATGTTGATGAAAACATCATCAACTGCTTGAAAAACGAACAATTAACCTATGATATGATCTATCATGAAAACTACTATCCAACATTAGAACTATTACTCAACAATCAAATATCTGATGAACCAACAGAACTCTTATCTCAACCATATTTCCATCAATTACTTGAACAACTCAAACAAGAATATGACTATATCATTATTGATACACCACCAATTCACTTAATGGAAGATGCCTTGTTGATATCACAAATGGCAGATTCAATTGTATTAGTGATAAAACAAGATTATTTACATATTAATAGAATCAAGGAAATCCTTGATGAATTAACAAGTGTGAATCGTCATATATTAGGTTGTGTCATTAATCAGTCAACTTATCGTGTAAGTCGTCATGGTGGTTATGGATATGGTTATGGCTATGGGTATGGTTACGGTTATGGGTATGGCAAAAAGCAAGATCAACAATGATCTTGCTTTAATATTCTATTCATTTCATCTATAAAAGCATTGGTTAAATCACATACATATTTAGGACAACCATCAGTCCTTCCTGTTTCCGTATAATTCATTGCTGGACATATTTGACATACATTTTGTTTATCACATTCAATGCATTCATTACATTGTGGTAACTTTTTACACTCATTCACAATATAATCCCAACACTCCTTAAATGAATACTTTAATAAACTTATCTGTGGTTTTTGAAACATCCCACAAGGCATCATCTCACCTTTCCATGTCATCCAGAATCCACTATATCCAGCATGGCAAGGGAAGCCTTCTTTATCTTTGAGTCTTGGTTGATTATTAAGACTATTTAATGTTACTTTGGTAGCCGCTATAATATCATCATTAGGATGTCCATATTGGAAGCTTTTAATGATTTGTTTACCAGCATCTTTTGCAGATAAACGATATTGTTGCTCAGCTGTTTTGTTGATGCGTGCACCTGGAAACATATATGTGGCTATGGATATTGGTACTTCAAATGATTGTGCTATCTTATATAAATCAGGTAGCTGATCAATGTTATCAGGTGTTACACTACAGTTGAATCTAAAAGCTACATTTCTTTCTTTGAGTAAATGTGCAGCTTTCATAATTTGCGTAAATCCTTTAGGATTGTTACATAGTCTACTATATGTTTCATTATCTTTACCATATATTGTCATATTAATTCTTCTAACACCATTATCTTTAAAAAAATCAGCCCATTCTTCATTGATTAAAGTACCATTGGTATTGATTGTCATGATAATGCCCATATCAGATAAACCTTTATATAATCTCTTAAATTCAGGATACAACAATGGTTCACCACCAGTAAGAAGTAAAAATAACAAGCCTTCTTTGCATCCTTGTCTAGCAATATCCAACCATTCATCACAACTAAGCATTCTTCCTTGTTTATTCATTTCTTCTTTACTTTGAACAACATAACACATTTTACAATGCATATTACATAGTGGCAGTAACTCTATAGATCCACCTAATGGTGTATATGATTGATCAGCTTTTAATTGTAGCAGTTTTTCAGCATATCCTTTTGTCTCATATAATTCCATAATATTTATTCTCCATATAAATAACTATACAATGTTTCAACAGCACTAGCTTCTTTAGTACATTCAAGTTTAATTACTTTAACTTCTTTTACTAATTCTTCTAGTAAATTTATAGCTTCATTAATATCTTCTTCATAGCATCTCATTATTGTACATTCACTATATAGTAGTGATATTTTCTCTATTGTAGATAATTCAATTATCTTATCTTTTTTGGCTTGTCTTATAATCACAATAGCTTTGAAAGGTACAGCTATTTGTTCGCATGCAATGCTTCCACCATGAATAGGATATCCACAGGCAAACCATCCATCATCTGTTTTCTGTAATAATGTTCTATCACCATTCAAATCAGATACACCGTCAATATTATCATGCCATAAATCAGCTTGAGTACTTTTACCAGTTTCACTGGGTGCTGTAAATAAAATAGCTTTATTTTGATATATAATACTAGCTGAATGAAGAATCAACGCATCATTTTTTAATAATAATCTTTCTATATGAATATTAAACCATGGTCTAAACTTCTTCATGATTTCTGTTTCTTTAGATTTCAATATATTAACAGTTATATTCATATCTGAATCAATACAACTCATTATTAGTGGATTATCATTTTTATCTATATAATAACGATATTCTTTATTGTTATCTATAACAATGTATGTATTTGGTAATTGATAATATATTTTATTATTTGTAGGTGCGTTGATTGTATTTACAGTATTCAGTGTAATATTGATTTCATTCTTTATAAGTAAAACAGGATTAATGAATCTGTCATCAAACATTTGAAGTTTTATTTCATTTTTTAAATGATATATTAATTTAACTGAGCCAATATAAAAATTTTGTATCATATAATCATTCCTTAATAAAAAAGACTGTTTTCAACAGCCTTTATATCATATTAAGCACTAGCATTAATACCACTTTGAACTTGAGGAGTAACTAGTCCTGCATGTGTCAATGTACCATCTGACCATATTAAATATTTTCCTGCTGCGAGAGTACAACTACTGCCCTGGCCATCTGGACCGAAACCAGGATTTGAACTATAATTTCCATTTATAGTACCGTCAATTAAATCACTTAAATATTCGATTGCTACATCTTTGCTAGATAAAGTTATACTTGATGTAACTGTTACTACAGTCATATCGTTATAGTTATCATCGCCACAAGCATCGTAAAATACATTATGTGATCCCGTTATTATGCAAGGAACATTTACTTGTGCATAATAATCACAACTACTATCTGCAAAATTTAAGTCAGTAGTAAATCTCTCCACATTCATAATAGGTTTAGTATATTCTCGCATTTGATTTCCCATTTTAAATA
>JAJQGQ010000252.1 GCA_021200395.1 Erysipelotrichaceae bacterium | reverse complement strand
ATTTAAAAAAAAACCCATCCCTAAAAAAAACTTTATAAAAAAAAAATAACCACAAAATTTTAAACACCTTAAAATTTTCCCCCCCCCCCCCGTCCTGATTTTATTTATCTCATTGTATGTTAAATTAGCATAATAACTTTCAGCATAAAAATTATTCATACAAAAACGTTTCATCTTACGTATATGCTTTTTTTCTTTTCGAGTGATATAACCAAAATTAAAATTATTCATTATAGAGTTATATACATTTAACCAGCACTTTGCCTGCCATGCATAATCCACACAATGACTTGTTATGGAATTTGGATTCTCTCTATAGTGATACATTGTTCCTTTTACAAAAACAATTGTATTTACAAAATTCATTAACAATCCAAGCCAAGCTGCATCTTCTAAATTATGTAGATTTTCATCAAACAGCAAAAGATTATTTTGTACTAATTTTGCACTAATCAAACATCCCCAACAATACCATCCACGTCTAATTTTTGTAAATTCTCTTATACTTGATTTTTTATATACTTCAATTTGATTATCTGATGCAATTGCAGTTAATGCTGCCCCATCAATATTAACTCTATCGAAATCAACAAGTGCAATTGTATCTATTTTTCCATCATGATTATTTAACAAAACCTCAATCAGTTCATGATCAAGATAATCGTCACTATCAATAAAGAAAATAAAATCGCCCTTTGCATTTTTAATGCCGCAGTTTCTTGCACTTGAAACACCACCATTGGATTTTGAATAAAATTTCACTCGTTTATCTTTTTTCTCCCAATCATTGCATATTGAAGATGAATTATCTATTGAACCATCATCAATTAAAACAATTTCAATATTAGTATAAGTTTGATTAACTAAACTCTCAATGCAATCATTAATATATAATTCAACATTATAAACAGGAACTATAATACTTATTAAAGGATTATTGTTATTTATTCTCTCTTCCATTGCGATTCTCCTTTACATTTTCATTTAAAATAACAATTCATAATATTCTCACTCCAAACTTTGAGTGAAAAATTATTAATTATAGTATTCCTCGTTGTCATAATTTCTTGAGATTCTAATTGCCATTGCTTTTCTATAATGCTTTTCATGCATTCATATAAACCTACTACGTCTTCATTTTCGAAAAAATGAACTGTAGGTAAATCATGAGCCCATTCTAGTCCATTTATATTACTGCTTATTACTGGAAGACCAGCATAAGCAGCTTCACATACAGCATATGAAAATGTTTCTTTTCTACTTGCTTGAATAAAAGAACTTGTATTTGAATACAATATATTTATATCATCAACTGGTTCGCCACATTCTATATAAGATGGTAAATTTTCATTATAATAATCATTCACATAAGACCAAGTCTTTTCATTACCATTTAAAAGTAATTTAAATAAATAGCCTTCCTTGTATAAAGTATCACAAACACTTAAAATAAGATCTACCCCTTTTCTGTAATAATCCCATCCAAATGTTAAAAATGTATATTCTTTTTTTATTTTTATATCATTATTGACAAAATTTATTCTTTCTAGCGAAATACCATTTAATATAGTCACTGTTTTTTCCTTAGGAAAGCCGAGTTTTACTGCCTGTTTTCTATAATATTCAGAAACAGATATTAAATTTGCTTTTTTGCCAACTATTCCATACTGAATCTTATTTAGCAAACCTCTTGAACCACTTAAATTATCTAAAATTGGATCATGCAGATGCCAGAATACTGTTACTCCTTTTGGTGCAGTTATTGTGCATGGAATATCATATAGTTCAAAATGACTATGAGCAATTTGAATATCATTTTCATCATATATTTTTTTAAATATTAAATATGTCTTTGGTAAAATTCGTGCTTTTGCAACAGGTAAAAAATATACCTTGTGAGTTTTACAAATTTGTTGACACCATTTTTTATTTTTAGCAGTTTCTGCAAATGCATATATAGTTTCAAAACCCTTATTTTTTAGATTGTTTTCTAGAACTAGTAAAGAAGCAATAAAATTTCCAGCATTTGGAGCTCCAAATGCGCATACCTGCAATATTTTCATTCATTACCTCCCCATAAATCAATAAACATTTTTTCTACAGCCTTAACCGTCTTATCTTTACTAAAATAATTGCCTCTTTCTTGTGCCTTCTTTTTATAATGATTTAATTTTTTATCATTGCCTATCAAATCTTTTATACCAATGTATAATGAATTATCATCATCTTCTACAATAACGCCGAATTCATTATTTTTACCTAACATTTCTTCCATACCAGAAACCCTAGTTGTAATAACTGGTGTTCCTACTATCAACGCTTCCGTAGTAGCTGTACTAAAACCTTCTGCATGCGAAGAACATACAAACAAATCAGCATTTGCTACATATTTATATGGATTTGTCTGATAGCCTAAAAAGGTAAATGAATTTGAAATTTTTTCATCTTCTAAATACTGTTCAATGTCTTTTTGCATTGAACCCACTCCCAAAATATAGGTATGTATTTTAAAACCATCCTCAATAAGCTTTTTTGTTATTTTTGCAAGTCTATCAAAACCTTTGTTAGGTATGATTTTACCTACACCAATCAAATTAATTTCAGAATCCTTAAAAGGAATATCAGAACAGTCTTTAGATAATTCAAGTATTTGTTCAGTCTCATTCGTGTTATACAATACCTCTACAGGATGAGTAACAGGAATCAATGATAAAAAATCCTTTTTAACATATTCAGATACGCATATAGTTTTATCAAATCTTTGATAACACATAAGTGCTTCATTATAATTTCTAAAAGAATGAACGGTGTTTTTTTGATTTGTTTGTTCAACATGTATCCATGAAACTAAT
Source organism: Erysipelotrichaceae bacterium (assembly GCA_021200395.1). Taxonomy (GTDB): domain Bacteria; phylum Bacillota_I; class Bacilli_A; order Erysipelotrichales; family Coprobacillaceae; genus JAJQDJ01. The sequence continues at coordinate 3,241 of JAJQGQ010000252.1, read as the reverse complement.
TTTGTTTTCTCATTATCACAACCGGAAATTATACGAGCTGTTTGTCCTTCAAGATTGGAAACAATAATGTCATACTCATCATTTATAAAATATTTATATAAACTTTTTGGTGAAAATAACTTAAATAACTGTGAATTCCCTTTAAATTGTTTTTTTATTTTCCCTTCATACTTTATATAAGGTTTTAAGTTTTCTTTATTTACACCTTGATCAAAAATAGTTAATACAGTAACATCAAAAAGATTTTGATCCATATTATTTACTAAATTTACTAAAACTTTTTCAGCCCCACCATGACCTAAAGTAGGAATCATAAATAATATTTTTATCATTTTGTTATTCTCCTTGCATTAAATAAATTTCTTTCTGCTTTTTTATTACTTGATCTAAAGTATATTTCTTTACACTTGCTCGTGCATTATTGCTTAATTTTTCATGTAGTTCTTTATTTTCATATATTCTCTTTAAAAAATGAGCACAATCTAAAGAACTACCAACATTAAAAATAAAACCATTTATATCTTCTTGTATTAATTCCCTATGCCCTCTATTATTAGAGACGATTGCAGGTTTTCCACATAATAAACCTTCAATAACATTTAATCCCAAACCTTCTCGTTTACTGCAAGATACAATACAATCACAGGCAGGAATAATATATTCCAATTCTCTCGTATACCCTAAAAAGGTAAAATAATTATTTAACTGTAACTTATTAATCTCTTCTTTTAAAGCTTCTTCATTTGGTCCATTTCCAGCAAAAAAGACTTTTAAGTGAGGGCATGTATCAATCATAGATTGAACTGCCTTAATCAATACAATTTGATTCTTATTATCATTTAATTCACCTATACATATAATATTAAAATCTTCATTATTAATATTATATCTACTTTGAAACGACTCTATTTCCTGTGATGAATGTATATAATACTTATTGTCTGAAACCCCAACTCCATACAAATGTTCAGTTTTACATTTAAATTTCTTTTTTGCTAAAGCATAATCTTCCAAATTAATAGTAATTAAAACGTCAGTCATCCTTGCAAAGATTTTTTCTATTGGATAATAAATCAACCAATTCTTTTTTGAAGCACCATTATAAAAATGGAATCCATGTGCAGTATATATAACTTTTGTTCCATCTCTTCGTTTCTTTCTGCATGCCAATCGGGTTAAAATGCCCCCAACTGGTGTATTACATTGAACAATAGCAAAATCATTCTTATCAACAATTCTTTTTAACTGTTTATATGCTTGAACATTTTTTGTATTAAATGGTGATCTTTCAAATGGAATATCATAAATTACATCAACATAGTCTAAACTCAGCCCATTTTTCTCACTCAAATTATTTTTTGCAGCAACATGTACTTCATATCCATTTTTCTGCATTTCCTTGATAATAGCTTCATGAAATTGAGCAACATGGCTTTGAACAGTAGCAACTATTAATATTTTTTTCACTGACTAATCCTCCTTTAATTTATATTTGTGTAAAACCAAATATAAATTCTTTGGAATAAGTCCAAGGATAATAGGCTTAATACAATAAATATAATTTTTCTTACCTAGACCAAAAGTTTTTAGAATTTTAAACTTAACCCTACTTTCATTGATTCTATACTTAAATTTTCTTCTATTAGCAGCATTCCTATCATCACGCATTCCATATAAGCATTCAGAAATGTTTATACCACGATAACCATTTGCATATAATCGATACCATAAATCATAATCTTCAACTCTATCAGCTTGTTTTGAAGTATTATAACCCCCTAATTCTATGAGAACAGATTTCTTCATCATACATGGTGCATGACAAAACATTGAGGCTTTAATTAAATCAGAAGGTTTAGGCTCTTCAGGATGTTCTAATTTTCCAAATATTCCTTCATTATCATAGAAATACATTGCTGTAGATACAAGTGCAATTTTATCATCAGATAATTGTTCAAATGTTTTAACTTCTATTTCCAAACGGTTTTTATCACAAATATCATCGCCATCCATTCTTGCTATATAATATCCTGTTGCAAGTTTTAAACAATTATTCAAGGAAGTAGATAAGCCAGAATTTTTTTCATTTTTTATTAAAATAATTCTAGAATCTTTATTTTTTATTTGCTCAGCTACTTTATATGTATCATCACTGGAACCATCATCACACATAATGAGTTCCCAATTTTCATATGTCTGATTGATAATACAATCTACAGCTTCTTCTAATGTATTTTCACAATTATATATACCCATCAAAATTGATACTTTTTTCATAAATTCTGTTCCTTCACAAAAATAAATTTAAAATGTCACTTTCATACGTTAAATCCATGCCAACCTTTGCTTTCATATAGAAAAATGCAAAATAACATAGTCCTATAAAAAGATACATAAAGCTCTGATTGCTTTTTACAAAAAGATGATTGACAAGCCAAGGTAGTAATAAAAGGTTGAACATATCGAAATAAACTGGTAGTCTTCCTATTAAAATACCTCCTGAAAATGAAGATATTAAGTAAAAAATAGCTGAAATAATAGACATATTTATACAAAAATGAATGAGTTGATTATCTATATGCTTTCTTCCAATAAAAGCCAATGCAACAGGAGCAAATCCAACCACAACTCTTAAGACATTCGATCCACTACTAGTAGCTGCCACTTCTAAGTATCCTTCATATGCACTATCCTCTAAAACAATAGAAAAAATATCAGCTAAGTAATCCATATTGATCCCAGCAATAATAACTACAATAACTAAAACTATCATTTGCCAACTAAATGCTTTTAAATCATATAAAAAGTACATCGGAAGAGTAATAATAGCTGTTATATGGATTGATGTAGCAAATAAAACTAGGATTAGATATTTAAAGAACTTCTTATCTAATATGGCATCTAAATTTCCAAAAATGACGCTTAAGGCTAAAAACTGTCTCATCCCATTTAACATCCAAACAAAATTAACAGTTACTATAAATAAAAATAGTGAGTAAAAGAAGTTCTCTGAGTACTTATATAAAGTTCGAACCACCAATAGTCCACTAATCCATGTAATTACAAAAAGCCAAACATGATAATCACTGGAAATAAACTGTTTAAAAAGTACGCTTAAAATAAAGAAACCTCTATCCTTTTCAAAAGAATTTATTACATCCATACTCAATGAGGATGGCAGATTCTTATAAATGTTAATATATGCGTAAGTATCACCAACACCACTTCGTAGCCCTATAAA
>JAJQGQ010000106.1 GCA_021200395.1 Erysipelotrichaceae bacterium | reverse complement strand
GTCATGTAATAGTCAAAGTAGTTTTTTTCTAATATCTTGACATACAAAATGAAATTTTATACAATGATGACATTAATGAAGGGGGAATAAAAATGAATAAAACATATATAAGTACAAGAGGTCAACAAAAACCATTAAACTTTTATGAAGCTATTTTACAAGGTATTGGTGATGATGGTGGTTTATTAGTCCCTGATTTTAAAGTGAATACAAAGGATCTTAGATCTTTATTAAATTTAAATTATGTAGATTTAGCAACTGAAATTATTTCTGAATTTACACCAGATGAGGTTAAAGAAGATATACGAGGGTTATGTCAAAATGCTTATGCAACAGGTTTGTTTCCAGAAACTGTTGTACCAGTGAAAAAAGCTGGTGATGTTTATGTAACAGAATTATTTCAAGGTCCTACTTCTGCTTTTAAAGATATGGCTTTAAGTTTACTTCCTTATTTTATGACTTTTTCATTAAAACAAAGTGGTGAAGATAGAGAAGTCATGATTTTGACAGCAACCAGTGGTGATACAGGTAAAGCTGCTTTGGAAGGATTTAAAAATGTTAAAGGAACATGTATTAAAGTTTTTTATCCTGATGAAGGTGTTTCACCAGTGCAAAAGCAACAAATGGTCACAACGACAGGTGATAATGTTGAAGTTATTGGTATTAGAGGTAATTTTGATGATGCACAAACAGCTGTTAAAAAAGCTTTTGCTTCAGATGAGTTAAAGAAATTAGGGGATGAACATGGGGTATTTTTATCATCTGCTAATTCTATTAATATAGGTAGACTTATTCCTCAGATTGTATATTATTTTTATGCTTATTTAACTTTGGTGAATAATAAAGAAATTGAATTAGGTGAAGAAGTTAATTTTACAATTCCTAGTGGAAATTTTGGTAATTGTTTAGCAGGTTATATTGCTAAGAATATGGGCCTTCCTATTAAGAAGTTTATAGTAGCATCTAATAAAAATAATATCTTAACAGATTTCTTTCAAACAGGGGTATACGATGCTAATAGAGAATTCTATAAGACAAATGCACCTGCCATGGATATTCTTGTTTCAAGTAATTTAGAAAGATTAGTTTATTTCTTATGTGAAGATACCAATAAAGTTAATCAATATATGAATGAATTAAATACTACAGGTGTTTATAAAGTGGATGATGAAATACTTAATAAAATTAAAGAAAACTTTGTTGCTGGATGGTTAGATGAAGATCAGGTATTACAAACAATCGGTGATTGTTTTAAAGATAATGGTTATTTATTAGATACTCATACAGCTGTGGGCTATGGTGTTTATAAAAAATATCAACAAGAAAGTCAAGATGATACAAAGAATATTCTTTTATCAACAGCATCTCCTTATAAATTCCCTGGTTCAGTTTATAAAGCTATTACGGGAGAAGATAAAGATGAATATGAAGCTGTTGAAGCTATTCATGATATCACAAAAGTTGATGTTCCTACACCTTTACAAGGATTAAAAGATAAAGAGATACTTCATCAAAAAGTGATTGATAAAGAAGCTATTATTGATTTTATTGGTGAAGCGATTAAGGAGTTATAATTATGCAAGTCAAAGTAAGAGTTCCTGCAACGAGCGCCAATTTAGGTCCGGGTTTTGACGTTGCAGGTTTAGCAGTGACACTTTATAATACTTTCATTTTTGAATTATTAGATGAAGGTTTGGATATTAGAGGATGTCCCATGCAATTTTGTAATGAAGATAACATGACTTATCAGGCTTTTAAAGAAGGTGCAAGGGTTTGTGGTCTAGAGTTTAACGGATTACGTATAGATTGTAGTGGAGATGTTCCTTATACAAGAGGTTTAGGTAGCTCTTCAACATGCATTGTTGCTGGTATTGTGGGGGCCTTTGCATTCAAAGATAGATATGATGATAGACAAGAAATATTAGAACTTGCCACGAAGATTGAAGGCCATCCTGATAACGTAGCACCAGCGATATTTGGTGGCTTAACTGTTTCAGTTATGAATGAAACGGTGACAACACTTAATATTCCTGTTAAACATGATTATCGATTTGTGGCTTTAATACCACCATTTACATTATCTACTGAAAAAGCGAGATCTGTATTACCGCAACAAATCAATAGATCTGATGCCATTGCCAATGTATCTCATTTAGCTTTAATGGTTGCTTCATTAATTAATGGCTATGATGATGGTTTGAAATTAGGCTTTAAAGATCGTTTGCATCAACCTTATCGTGGCCCTTTAATTCAAGGTTTTGATGAAATTATGAAAATTCTTGAACATGATGAAAAAGTTTTAGGATGTTATTTATCTGGAGCTGGTCCAACGATTATGGCTGTTATAACAGCCGATGATTTAAAAGGCGTTGTACGTATTAAAGAAGAGCTTGGCCATTTATTAGATGATTGGCAAGTTGAAAAATTAGAATTAGATATGCGTGGTTATACTTGCGATTATGAATAAGACACACTATGATAGTGTGTTTTTTCATATCAAAATGTGTGATGCTTGACAGTTTTATTGGTGATTATTATAATTGTTAAGGTACCTTGAATGATGGGGAGGGGAAACAATGTGGAAATATGTCAAGCCATATTTTAAATATGCTGTTTTAGCAGCTTTATTAATGGTGGGAGAGGTATTAAATGATTTGATTCAACCAACTTTAATGAGTACGATTGTAGATGATGGCGTTTTAGGTATCAATAATAATAATGTTGGCGATATTCATATCATCATTACAGTTGGATTATTGATGATTGTATGTACTATTTTAGGTGGTACAAGTGGTTCATTAAATAATGCTACAGCACAATATTTTACACAAAATATGGGCAATGATATTCGTAAGGATTGTTTTAAAAACATTATGCATTTTTCATTTGCACAAGTGGATGATTTTAAAACGGGTTCCTTAATTACTCGTATAACCAATGATATTACACAAGTACAATTATATGCTTCTGTTTTTTGTCGTTCTGTTATTCGTAATGGTTTTTTGATGTTTGGGAGTATGTATTGTGTATTTCGTTTGAATCATTCTTTTGGTTTGGTGATGATTGGGGCTTTTCCTTTTATACTTGGGACATTACTTATATGTTTGTATAAAGCGAATCCTTTGTTTTCAAGACTTCAAGAACAACTTGATCAAATCAATAATATTATGTTAGAAGATATTACAGGTATTAGAATTATTAAAGCTTGTGTTAAAGAAATATATGAGAAATTACATTTTAGAAAAGCTAATGAAGAATTGGTTCATACACAATTATCTGTGTTAATTATATTTGCTTTAATGACGCCAATAATGAATGCTATCATGTATATTGTTGTTATTATCGTTTTGTTGATTGGAAATGTTCAAGTTAGTGCTGGTGGTACTACGCCAGGAGCCATAATGGCAACAATTACCTATACAACGCAATTATTACATGCCATATTAATGGTAGTTAGGATTTTTCAAAATGTTTCAAGAGGAATAGTTTCATGGAATCGTTTAAATGAAATATTACAAGTGCAACCACAATTACAAGATGGTAATAAAAAAGTGAGTGATAATGGTGGTTCTATAGAATTTCAAAATGTTTCGTTTGTTTATCCTGGTAGTCAAAATCGTGTCTTAAAGAATATCAATTTAAAGATTGAGCCAGGTGAAACGATAGCTATTATGGGGAGTACAGGTTGTGGAAAATCAACTTTAGTGAATTTAATAACTCGTTTTTATGATGTGAGTAGTGGTTCTGTATTGGTTGATGGTGTTAATGTTAAGGATTATAAACAAGAAAATCTAAGAGATAAAATAGCTTTTGTTTTACAAAAAAGTGAATTGTTTACTGATACTATTAAAGGTAATATTGGATGGGGAAATCCCAATGCTAGCGAAGAAGATATTATAAATGCAGCGAAAATAGCTCAGGCTGATGAATTTATTGAACATATGAGTCATCAATATGATACTATTTTACAAGGTGGTACGGGTGTATCAGGTGGACAGCGTCAACGTTTAGCTATTGCTAGAGCTATTGTGAAAAATGCTGAAATTATGATATTTGATGATTCAACCAGTGCCTTAGATTTAAAGACAGAGGCTAAGTTATATCAAGCATTACCAAAAAATAATACAAAAATAATTATTGCACAAAGAATTGCTACTGTTAAGCATGCTTCAAGAATCATCGTATTGGATGAAGGTACAATTGTTGGTCAAGGCACACATGAAGCACTGATGAAAGATTGTTCTATATATCAGGATATTTATTATTCGCAAAGAAAAGTGGGTGAGGAGAATGAGTGATCGTAAGTTAGCAGAAAGAAATATACCTACATTAAATAGCCGTGCTCAGCGTTTTGCTGAAGTAGAACATGCAGAAAATGTTGGTGCTACTTTAAAGCGTTTATTAGCTTATTTTGCTCATGAAAAGAAAATGGTTTTAGGTATGTTAATAGTAGTTATTATCGGAACATTTTCAGGTGTTTATGCACCTAGTCTTCAAAGTCAGGCTGTGGATATTATTGCTGGCAGTTATGAAGGTGTTTTATTAACAACTTTGATTATGATGGCTATTACTTATATTATCTATTGTCTTTGTCAATTGTTGCAAGGTGTCATTGGGGCAAGATTATCACAGAGTGTTGTTAAGAAGATGCGTGATGAGTTATTTTCAAAAATTGTTGATTTACCTGTTCAATATTTAGATACGCATTCTCATGGAGATGTGATGAGTCGAATGACAAATGATATAGAAAATATATCAACAGTGATTTCTCAATCTTTAGCATCACTATTTTCAGGTGTTCTAACAATTATTGGTACTATTTTTATGATGGTTTATTATTGTTGGCAATTAGCGTTGTTAAGTTGTTTGACCATTATCTTAACAGTTATTGCCAGTGATTATTTATCTAAAAAAGTTAGGAAATATTCTCGTCAAAGACAATCACTATTAGGTTATTTAAATGGCCATGTCGAAGAAATGATTACAGGTTATCATAGTGTTGTTGCCTATAATCGTCAAGAAGAGATTATTGAAGATTTTATAACGACTTCTGATGATTTGACAAAAGCAGGTATTCGATGTGAAATATTCAGTGGTGTTATGGGACCTATAATGAATTGTATTAGTAATATTGGTTTTGTTATTATTGCTGTATTTGGTGGTTATTTTGCTATTAATGGATTAATATCAGTAGGAATTATTTCAGCTTTTATTGTTTATGCCAAACAGTTTAGTAGACCAATAAATGAACTAGCTAATATTTTTGGTCAATTGCAAACTGCCATTGCTGGCGCTGAACGTGTATTTATTGTTTTAGATGAAAAAAATGAAAATATGCAAGGTGATACTTATTCAAAAAATAGTCAAGCTAATATAGAATTTAAGCATGTCAATTTTTCTTATACCCAAGGTCAACCTATTATTAAGGACTTTTCATTATTTATACCTAGTGGCAAGAAAGTAGCATTAGTCGGTGCCACTGGTTCTGGTAAAACTACGATTGTTAATCTATTAATGCGTTTTTATGATATTGATAGTGGTGATATTTATATTAATCATCAAAATTTAAAAGATATATCTAGAAGTACACTTCGACATAATATGGCAATCGTTTTACAAGATACAACTTTATTCTCTGATACTATAAAAAATAATTTGATGTATGCTAATGATAAAGCCACTCAAGAAGAATTAGATCATGCGATTGATATGAGCCGTTGTGCTAATTTATTACATTTATTACCTGATGGTTATGATACAGTTTTAACAGGGGCTGGTGAGCATCTAAGTTTAGGACAAAGACAATTATTGGCTATTGCTAGAGCATTTGTAGCTGATCCCAAAATATTGATATTAGATGAAGCAACTTCTAATGTAGATACGCGTACAGAAAAAGATATTCAAGATGCTATGCATATTATCATGGAAAATCGTACAAGTATTATTATTGCTCATCGTTTATCTACAATTAGAGATGCCGATATTATAGTTGTTATGGATCAAGGAGAAATTGTGGAAACAGGAAACCATGATACATTATTAGCAAAAAAGGGTAAATATTATGATTTATATATGAGTCAATATGCTGGTTATAC
>JAJQGQ010000103.1:2746-30712 GCA_021200395.1 Erysipelotrichaceae bacterium | reverse complement strand
TTTATACAATCTGTAATTAATTCTCTGTTAATTAACATTTGTTCTTTAGTGTCATTAGGAATATAATCTAAATCAATATCAACTGATAATCTTGGCAAGTCAAAAATAGCCATATTTATGGCAGTGCCACCTTTTAATGCCAAATGCTTTGACAATACATCATCGCATGAAAAATAACTTAAAACATCTCTTAATCTTAATACTTTTTCATACATATCTCTTGAAAAATCATAATTATTAGATATGTTTTCTAGCGTTTCCTTATCATATAATTTCATTTGGTAACTCTCCGTTCTTAGAATAATAAATTGGATCTGGTATAATTAGATTCCATTTTTTATTGAAAGTTCCTTTTTTATAATCACTAGTTAAATAACGACAACTTTTACCTATATGTGAAAGACAAGATTCAAAAAAATCTTCTGATAAGTTACTAGCAGAATATATATTTTCCAATAAGAATCCAACTTTTTGGTATAAAAATTGATTATTATATTCTTTTAAGTAAATACGTATTTTCTCTTCGTTTAATAGTGGTGAATCTTCAATAATAGATATAATTTCTTCAATACCAGATATTTTGTCCATATTTTTTATACAATCAACTATGGACCGTTCCAAATCAGTTATTTTAATATTATTTGATTGATTGATAATTCCTATTTTTGATTTTGAAGGAACATATATATAGCGATAACCATCAAATTCAAAATTATTAAATTTAGTATCTGAAGATACATATACTTCATAATATACCTGATTGTATGTACCATAATATTCCATGGCTGTATGATAGGAGACATAAGAGGTATCAGTAATAGCACTAGCTATTTGAAAACGATTAGCTAATGGCCCCATACCATTAGCACATGTATATAAATTGTTTCTTATTTTTAAAACGAGTTTTTGTTTTAGTAAACGTTTAACTGCTGAACGTGCACTATCAATATTGTCATAAAATCTATTGACATCATTCATATTGAATGTTGGCTTACTAGATAAATAAAGATATAAATTCATATAAATCACTTCGCTTTCATTTTAAAATAGGCTTTATTTAAACTAAAATAAGATATAAATAAAGTATACTTGATTATCAAAATAAATTCAATAGAAAAAATTGTTATACTCAATGATTAAAAAAGATTAATCGATTAATCGTGAAATGATATCAAATATTCATTAATTTATGAAACTGATTGGTTGTAATAAAACATGGAGATCATAACTCCATGTTTTTAAATGTTTTGTTACTTTTGATAATGGTGGACTAAACTTAGATGTGACTGTTTCATTAAAAGAAGATACTTTGTAGTCAAATGTCAATTGATTATCAAGATCATATGGTAATGGTGATAAGACGATAAGAAAATATATTTAAAGAAAGGCTAAAAAGAAATATATAGTTGTCTTATAATTTGCAACAATTGCACAAGATTAAAAAAACAAGAAAGTATATAAATAATATTTTTAGAGAAAGCTCGTTACCCTATGAGAGCAATACGCAAAAAATGCGTGTTGAAAAATGGAATACGTAGACAATTTTATGAAGTGGGAGGAATGGAAGAATTTAGTTGAGTTGCAAAAACTACAACTGAAATAAATGATATGATTGACATTCCTAGATATTTCTATATAATTAGTTTGCAAGCAAACAAAAAAGGAGGAACTATGAAAAACACAGATATTCATTACTATATAAAGATATTAAATAACTATATCGAAAAACTTCATTATACACTTTATGATCAAAAAGAATGTTCTATTAATCATCTATGGGTTATTGATTTTTTATATGATCAAGAAAATGATGTTTATCAAAAAAATATTGAAAAAGAATTCTCAATTAATCGTGCAACTGCATCAAAGATGCTTAAACTGATGGAAGATAAACAAATGATACAGCGTATACCTTCTGAAAACGATGCAAGGTTAAAGAAAATCATTCTTTTAGATAAAGGATTAGAGTTACGTCAAACAGCTGTCGATGTAAGAAAAAAATTAGAAGATACATTAACAGCATCTTTAACTGATGAGGAAATTACGCAATTTAAATCAATAAGTCAAAAAATAATAAAAGGATTGGAGGAAACTATATGAACGATAATGAACAAGTTTTTAGAGATGCACCTGTGTCCCAGGCAGTCTTAAAAATGGCCATACCAACTATTGTTATGTCGTTAGTAACGGTTTGTTATAACTTGGCAGATACATTCTTTGTAGGACAAACTAATGATGCGTTGCAAGTAGCTGCTGTATCGCTTACAAATCCTGTATTTGTGATGTTTATGGCTGTTGCTAATTTGTTTGGTATTGGTGGTAGTGCATTGATATCCATATTAATAGGTCAAAACAAGAAAGAAGAAGCAAAACAAGTATCATCACTTTGTGGGTTTGGATCATTTATGGTTGGGATAATTTTTGCGGTGATTATCTTTGTATTTATGGATCCACTTCTCAATATTTTGGGTAGTAGTGAAAATACAATAGAGTATGCTAGAAACTATTTGTATTATATTGCTGCAGGTGCACCATTTATTTTATTTGCCAATACGTTTGGACATGCTTTAAGAGGTGAAGGCGCTGCTCAGTCAGCTATGCTAGGTGGTATGATTGGAACGATTGCTAATATTGTGTTGGATCCGATATTTATTTTAGTACTCGATATGGGTGTAGCAGGAGCTGCTATTGCGACTGTTTTAGGTAATATGTTAGGTTGTATCTATTATTTGTATTATTTTAAATTTAAGAGTCCATTGTTGGGCTTAAGCTTGAAATTATGTAATAAAGGTAAGAATTTACTAGGAAGACTTGTTAGTATTGGTGTTCCTTCAGGTATTAATTCTGCTTTAATGAGTGTTGCTACAATTCTATTAAATAATGCATTAGTGAAATATGGGGATAATCCTGTCGCAGCTATGGGTATTGTTACAAAAGCCTATATGTTGATTGCTTTTTCACATATGGGTATTGCTAATGGTATTCAACCATTATTGGGATATTGTTTTGGAGCGAAGCTTAAAGATAGATTTAAATCAGTTTTAAAATTTAGTGCAATATTAAGTATTGGTATAGGATCAGTACTAACAATTATTTATATTGTTTTTAGTGGTCAAATTATTCAATTATTTATTAATGATGTGGAAGTTATAGGCTATGGAAAATCAATGCTCATTGCGACATCTTTAGCAGGGCCTATATTAGGTATATTATTCTTAAGTATTAATAGTATGCAAGCAATGGAGCATTCCTTACCTGCTACACTGTTATCAGTATGTAGACAAGGACTTATATTTATACCATTATTATATATCTTAGATGTCTTGTTTGGATTAAATGGTATTATGTATACACAAACAGTTGCTGATTATATTTCCATATTTATATCAATATTCTTATTGATACGATGTATGAAAGAATTTAACGAATAATAATCATAATGATAATTTTATGTCATTTTCTTGAATAGTTTGTCATTTTAAAATATACTGTTTTAGAAAAAGGGGAATGGTAAAATGTGTAAGTCAAGTGGCGTAAAATTGAATAAATTGAAGTATCTTTTTACTATTTCTTTAAAACATATCTAATAAGATATGTTTTTTTGTAAAAACTATATAAATAAGGAGGATATATTTATGCCAAAAAGAGATGACATTCAATCAGTATTGGTTATTGGATCAGGACCAATTATTATTGGTCAAGCTTGTGAATTTGATTATTCTGGAACACAAGCATGTAAAGCGTTAAGAAGCTTAGGATATAAGATTATATTAGTCAATTCTAATCCTGCAACAATTATGACAGATCCAGAAGTGGCTGATGTAACATATATTGAACCACTTAATTTAGAAAGATTAACACAGATTATTGAAAAAGAAAGACCAGATGCTTTACTTCCAAACCTAGGTGGTCAATCAGCATTAAACTTAAGTGAAGAATTAAGTAACAATGGTGTATTGGATAAATATGGTGTGCAAGTCTTAGGTGTCCAAATTGATGCCATTACGCGTGGGGAAGACCGTTTGGAATTCAAGAAAACCATGAATGAACTTAACATTGAAATGGCCAGAAGTGAAATTGCTAATACAGTGGATGAAGCTTTAGCTATTGCAGATAGATTAGGGTATCCTGTTGTTGTTAGACCTGCTTATACGATGGGCGGGGCTGGTGGGGGCCTGGTATACAATATTGATGAACTCAAAACAGTTGTATCACGTGGTTTAGCTGCTAGTTTAGTGCATCAATGCTTAATCGAAGAATCCGTTTTGGGTTGGGAAGAATTAGAGGTTGAAGTTGTTAGAGATGCAAAAAACAATATGATTACAGTATGTTTTATTGAAAATATTGATCCAATGGGTGTTCATACTGGTGATTCGTTCTGTAGTGCACCAATGTTGACAATTTCTCAAGAAGTTCAAGATTCTTTGAAAGATCAAGCATTTAGAATTGTTGAAAAGATTGGGGTTATTGGTGGTACAAATGTCCAATTTGCTCATGATCCTAAGAGTGGAAGAATCATTGTTATAGAGATTAATCCTCGTACATCTAGATCATCTGCCTTAGCTTCTAAAGCTACAGGTTTTCCAATTGCTTTAATATCAGCAATGTTAGCTGCTGGTTTAACATTAGATGAAATTGAATGTGGTAAATATGGTACTTTAGATAAATATGTTCCTGATGGAGATTATGTTGTTATTAAATTTGCAAGATGGGCTTTTGAAAAATTCAAAGGTTCGCAGGATAAGCTTGGTACACAGATGAAAGCTGTTGGAGAAGTTATGAGTATTGGTAAGACATATAAAGAAGCATTCCAAAAGGCTATTCGTTCTTTAGAGATTGGTCAATATGGTTTGGGTTATGCTAAAAATTATCATGAAATGTCTAAAGAAGAGCTATTGAAATTATTGATTGTGCCTACTAGTCAAAGACAATTTATTATGTATGAAGCATTAAGAAAGGGTGCAACAGTTGATGAATTGTATGAATTAACTTCTATTAAGCCTTATTTTATTGAACAAATGAAGGAATTGGTTGAAGAAGAAGAGAATATATTAACTTATAAAGGTAAAGAATTACCTGTAGAAGTATTAAAACAAGCAAAGTTAGATGGCTTTTCTGATAAGTATTTAAGTCAAATATTAGATATGGATGAAGATATGATTAGAAACGAAAGATTAGATAATCATATTGAACAAACTTGGCAACCAGTTCATGTTAGTGGAACGAAAGATAATGCTTACTATTATTCTACATATAATGATGAAGATCATGACATAGTTTCAGATAATAAGAAGATTATGATATTAGGTGGAGGACCTAATAGAATTGGTCAAGGTATTGAATTTGATTATTGTTGTGTTCATGCGGCATTAGCACTAAAAAAATTAGGTTTCGAAACAATTATTGTTAATTGTAACCCTGAAACAGTTTCAACTGATTATGATACCTCTGATAAGTTATATTTTGAACCATTAACATTAGAAGATGTATTAAGTATCTATCACAAAGAAAAACCATTAGGCGTTATTGCTCAATTTGGTGGACAAACACCATTAAACTTAGCTTCTCAACTTAAAGCTAATGGAGTTAATATCTTAGGTACAACACCTGAAACCATTGATATGGCTGAAGATAGAGATTTATTTAATGCTATGATGGAAAAATTGAACATCCCTATGCCTGAATCAGGGATGGCAGTAGATATTGAAGAAGCATTAGAAATTTCTAAACGCATTGGTTATCCATTAATGGTAAGACCTTCTTATGTGTTAGGTGGTAGAGGTATGGAAGTTGTTTATGATGATGAACAATTGAAAGAATATATGGCTGCTGCTGTTGGTGTAACACCTGATAGACCTATCCTTATTGATAGATTCTTACATAATGCCATGGAATGTGAAGCAGATGCGATTAGTGATGGTGAAAATGTATTTGTACCAGCTGTTATGGAACATATTGAATTAGCTGGTATTCACTCAGGTGATTCAGCATGTATCTTACCTTCACAACATATTCCAGTAAGACATTTAAATACAATCAAAGAATATACAAAAAAGATAGCTAAAGAAATGAATGTACGTGGATTAATGAACATGCAATATGCGATTGAAGATGATAAGGTTTATGTCTTAGAAGCTAATCCAAGAGCTTCTCGTACTGTACCTTTAGTATCTAAAGTATGTAATATCAACATGGTAAAAATTGCAACAGAAATCATTACTGATGATTTAACTGGCAGACCTTCTCCTGTGACAAGCTTGACAGAAAAGAAAATACCTCATGTAGGCATTAAACAAGCTGTGTTCCCATTCAACATGTTCCCTGAAGTTGATCCAATTTTGGGACCAGAAATGAGATCAACGGGTGAAGTATTAGGTATTGCATCATCATTTGGTGCAGCTATCTATAAAGCTGAAGAAGCAACTAAAACACCTTTACCAACAAGTGGTAAAGTATTGATTAGTGTAAATGATAGAGATAAACCAGAGGTTGTATCTTTAGCTCAAGGATATTATGATGCAGGCTTTGAAATTGTATCAACAGGAAAAACATATCAACTGATTAAAGATGCAGGTATTCCTGTCACAAAGATTAAAAAGCTATATGAAGGTCAACCAAACATCAATGATGCATTGATCAATGGAGAACTTGCAATGGTTATCAATACCCCAAGTGGCAAACAAAGTGCTCATGATGACAGTTATATTAGAAAGAATGCTATTAAAATGGGATTACCTTATATGACAAATATTGCGGCTGCAAAGGCTGCCTTAGAAGGTATTATTGAAACAAATATTCATGGATATCATGAAGTCAAATCTTTACAAGAATATCATAAAGCAATTAAATAGGAGGAGATTTAAAAATCTCCTCCTATTTTTATTATCAATAATATAAACCAACAC
The DNA here is from genome assembly GCA_021200395.1 of Erysipelotrichaceae bacterium. GTDB lineage: Bacteria > Bacillota_I > Bacilli_A > Erysipelotrichales > Coprobacillaceae > JAJQDJ01. The sequence goes on along the minus strand of JAJQGQ010000103.1, from coordinate 23,807 downwards.
ACAGCTATAAACAAATAATGCTCATCTTCATAATATCCTTTAACTCCATAAAAACATATAATAAAAGGCATAAACAACATAAAAATCAAATCAGTTATAATGGTACTACCTATTATAAAATAGGATACTATCATATTCATTAAACTTATAATCATAAGTAATACAATACTTTGAGAAATAGTCATATATTTATTCATATTTAATATATGTAATATCAAAAAACAAATATAATAAAACAACACAAATGATAACAACATCCAACTAGTATGTATCAAATAATATATTGATAAAATACCAGTCACTATCGTTAAAACAATGCTACTGTATTGATAAGCTTTTTTATCCATAAAAATCACCTCAATTATTATATCATAATTGAGGTTTATTGGTGATTATTTAGATTGTTTTCTGATTTTTATAAAAAGACAAATAGCGATTATGATAGTAATGATAAGGATAATTAGCAGTACCATCGAAGAAATATTAAATATATTTTCTAAATTAGGATTACCAGGATTGACATATTCTCCAACCATCATATAGCGATATAAAGTATAGCCAAGACTTAACGAAGAAGAATAAATATAGCGTTCAATCATATAGATTGAACCAAATAATATAATGAGCTTGAAACTAAGGCAAGCTTCACATGGTGAATATATCATATTCAAACATGTGATGTGAAGGTTGCTTTAGTTATATTATGCGAAATCGCATGATTCACGCATAATAAAACGGAATAGTTTCAAGCTCATTACGCGAAAGCGCGAGCGAAGAGAAGCGATTTCGCATAATACAAATAATACTTATAATAAATAATATTGGTAAATGTTGAGTAGTTATATTTGTCTTTTTCGCTTTGCTTAAATAAAACTCATTCAATAATAATACTTCTTCTACTGATGGTTCATTTTCATTATTTTCCCAAGAAATAATAGTTTCTTCACTTATGTTAATACTTAATGATAATTCATTGATTGTACAATGATTGCTTTCCCTTAATTCTTTTAAATTATTACCTATGTCCATATTTGTGCTTTTCCTCCTTACAACAATATACCAATTTGGTATGGAACTCTTGTGAAAGAATCCTATTTTTGTATTTGAAATTGAGTGAGATTATTTGATTTGAATAAAAATATTTTGTATACTTTGATTAGGATAAATAAAGGGGAGGAAGATGGATTTGAAAGGGTTGCAGATGAAGTACAATTTTGTACATATTCTTTATTGGATAACATCTTGTACTGTTTATGGTTATGTTGCAGTGTATTTACAATATAAGGGATTGAGTAATACACTTATTGGTATTGTTACTGGTGGAGCTGCTTTGTCATCCGTTTTTGTTTCACCATTTATTTCTTCGTTATTATCAAAGATTAAAGGTTTAACAATTAAAAAATTGATGACAATTCTTTACTTATTAATGTTTGTATTTTTTGAATCTATGAATTTATTTTCTTTACCTACATTTTTATTGATGGGTTTATATATTGCTTTGATTTGTATGATGGCTTCTGTGGTACCCATTTTATCAATGATTTGTATGAATTATATTAAAGGTGGACAATATGTAGATTTTGGATTATCTAGAGGTATGGGGTCATTATCTTATGCCATTAGTGCCTTTGTATTGGGGCAACTTATTGAGATAATTAATGCATCTATTATTGGGTGGGTTCATCTCATATCTTCTATTGCATTATTAATATTACTGTATTCTATGCCTGATAGTGATATTCAAAGTGAAGATTCAACAAAAGAAGAAGGATCTGTATTTGATTTGTTTAAGAAGTATAAAGTGTTTGTATTAATATTATGTGCTTTTGCTTTTCAATTTGGTGCAGCCTCTTCACTTTCTACTTATTTGGTTAACATTGTTACAAACTTAGGTGGTAGTACATCTTTATATGGAGTTGCAATCTTTGCGATGGCAGCAAGTGAATTGCCATTTATGGCAATTACACACACATTGCTTAAGAGATATAAAAGTGAAACGATTATTTTAGTAGCGTCGTTCTTTTATTTGTTAAGAAACTTTACGATTAGTTTTGCACCTGCTTTACCAATATTGATTGTTGGTATGATGTTTCAAGGTATTTCTTATGGCATGTTTACTGCAACGATTACTTATTATGTGAATGATTACTTAGATGCAAGTGATCAAATGATGGGACAAACTTTGATTGCGATGATGTCTACAGGAATAGGATCATTTGTGGGAAATGTTGTCGGAGGTGTATTGCAAGATACGTTCGGTTTATTCAGTATGAAACTATTTGCATGTACGCTCACTGTGATTGGTTTTGCCATTATGTTTACGACATTAAAAGGCAAAATTGGTAAAGTTAATGTTGCCGAAAGAGCTTATTAATAATACCACATCAACTTGTGGTATTTTTTGTGTTATGCTATGATACATCCAAGAAGGTGATAGAATGAGTAAAGGTCATTATTTAACATATTTATTAAGACATCATCCTGAAGATGAAGATTTAGATATGGATATTCATGGTTATGTCAAAGTAGATCAATTATTAGATAGGCTTTCTCTAACAAAATCTCAATTAGATCAAATCGTGGCGACTGATAATAAACAACGTTTTAAATATAGTAGTGATGGCTTATTCATTAAAGCTTGTCAAGGACATAGTATTCCTTGGGTCATACCTGAGCTCACTTATAAAAATCCACCAAATATTTTATATCATGGTACAACGCATGAAGCTTATCAACTTATATTAGAAACAGGATATATTAGTAAGATGGAAAGACATGCTGTGCATATGCAAGCAACTATGGATAAATCCATTCAATCAGCTACAAGATGGCATAAAACACCTGTTGTTTTAGAGATTGATGCTTATCAAATGGTACAAGATGGTTATGAATTTGGTGTTTCAGATAATGGTGTGTGGTGCATTGAACAAGTTCCTGTTCAATATATAAAACAAGAAATATTTATCAAAAAATAGCATCAATGATGCTATTTTCTATTTTGAATACCCCATTCACATAATTGATCCAATACTTTAACTAAAGAATGGCCTCTTTCAGTTAAAGAATATTCTACTTTAGGTGGTATTTGTGGATATACATGACGTTCGATTAAGTCGTCTGCTTGTAATTCTTTTAAATTTTGACTTAAAGTTTTATCCGAAATCTTTTTTAAATATCTTTGCATTTCGTTGAATCTAACAGGTTCATATTCCATCAAACAATAAAGAATAATAGGCTTATATTTTCCAGATATAAGAGATAATGTATAGCTATATCCTGTATCTTCAAAATTAGCATTTTCAATGGTTTTACTCATTACTTTCCTCCAAGTAAGTACCTAACATAAAAGTGGGTACTTGTTTTTAATATGGTTTAATGATAACATGGTTTTAGTCATAAAACAAGGAGGATAAATGACATGAGAAAAAATATAAAAGTGACTGAAGCAATTTTTCCAATGCCTGTATTAATGATTGCTACTTATAATGAAGATGGTAGTGTGGATGTTATGAATGCAGCATGGGGTACTATGCAAGCAAGAGATCATGTAGTTTTGAGTTTGACAGAAACACATAAAACAGTGAAGAATATGAAAGAAAGAAGAGCCTTTACTGTTAGTATTGCCGACGCTGCACATGTTGTAGAAGCTGATTATTTTGGTGTTGTTTCTGCCAATAATACTCCAAACAAGTTTGAAAAAAGTGGGTTAACTGCTGTTAAATCAGGGAATGTTGATGCCCCAATTATCAAGGAATTTCCATTATGTATGGAATGTGAGTATGTAGAATATCAAGATGGCCCATATGGATGTGGTGTTATAGGCAAAGTTGTAAATGTAACTGCAGATGAATCTATTTTAGAAGATGGCAAAGTTGATATTTCTAAAGTAGGAGCAATAGCTTTTGATCCTTATACTCATGGTTACTATAAAGTAAGTGAAAGAGTAGGAGAAGCATTTAAAGACGGATTGAAATTAAAATAACTTTTTGCAATAAGATTATTAAAAATGATTGTAAAAAAAAATAAAATGTGTATAATAAAAGTGAAAAGGAACTATCGATAAGCGATTGTTCTTATAGAAAATTAAAGTTATAATAATCGCCCATTGTTTCTTAGGCTTAGGGCGATTATTTTTTATCTTGCGATAGAATAATTATGGCTATCGTTACTGCAACAATTTCACATAACATGATTATAAATTGAAATAAATCAGGATATGTAACCATAGTTCACCTCAAGCAGTTTGTATTTCTCATATGAGATTACATATCAGCATCACTGCAATTATGCTGATAGATCAAAGATGAACAATCGCCTATCACCTATGATAGTCCCTTAAATCAATTATATCACGTATTAGCATTATTTTAAATAATAAATTGCTATAAATAAATATATATAGAAAATATAAGCAAATATATTTGATGAAAGTATTGCAAAATCTTTGAAGTGAGTATAATTAAGTTCGAAAGGAAGTTTTTGATATAAGTTATTTTGTTTCCATTTATATAACAGCAAAAACTATTATCAATATTGCAGATGCATGGAGCATAAGCACAAATTCAATAAATATACTGAAAGTTACCATTCCTTTCAAAGACTTATAATGAAAATAATCGCCCATTGTTTTCTAGGCTTAGGACGATTATTTTTTTTATAAATATCCCTTGATAAAAAATAATAAAATTGATAAAAAACTCTTGCATCATAAGAATGTTTTGGCTATACTATATATTTGAAAATGAAGGGAATGAGAAGTATGAAAGCGAAGACTATGACATCAAAACATATGATTGATAATAATACTTTTTATTCTTATTTTTTATATTTGGTGGGACATATCATTTAATTTGATATGTTTTTTTATGAGTATAGGAGGCACTTATGAAGGCTTATTTAATTTTAGAAGATGGTCATGTTTTTGAAGGTGAACATTTTGGAGCTGAAAAAGAAGTTGTGAGTGAATTTGTTTTTAATACATCTATGACAGGTTATTTAGAAGTATTAACAGATCCCTCATATGCAGGTCAAAGTGTTGTCATGACTTATCCATTAATAGGAAATTATGGGGTATGTTTAGAAGATCAGGAATCTAGAAAACCATATGTAGAAGGTTTTGTAGTAAATGAACTAGCCCGTTTAGGTAGTAATTTTAGAAAGAATTTAGATTTAGAAGAATATTTATTACAACATGATATTCCAGGTATTCAAGGTATTGATACAAGATATTTGACTAAGCTTATTAGAACTGATGGTTGTATGAATGGTATGATTACAACCAAACATTATGATAGCTTAGATGAAGTAATGGAACGTATTAAATCTTTTAAAGTGACTGGAGTAGTAGAACAAACAACATGTGATAAACCTTATACAATAAGTGATGGTGATTTGAAAGTTGCGTTATATGATTTTGGAGCAAAAAACAATATTGGAAAAGAATTAGCAAATAGAGGATGTGCAGTTACAATTTATCCTGCTTTTACAAAAGCTTCTGTCATATTAAATGAAAACTATGATGGTATTATGTTATCAAATGGGCCAGGAGATCCTGAAGAATGTGAAGATATTATCCATGAAATGCAAATACTTGCGCGAAGTGGGAAACCAATTTTTGCAATTTGCTTAGGACATCAATTAATGGCTTTGGCTCATGGTTTTAAAACGGAAAAGATGGTTTATGGACATCATGGAGCTAATCACCCAGTTAAAGATTTAAATACAAATACCGTTTACATATCTACACAAAATCATAACTTTGTGGTCGTAGAAGATCAAATAGATTCAAGTATTGCGAAACCTTGGTTTAAAAATGTTAATGATGGAACTATTGAAGGGTTAGAATATATCAATGAAAATATTAGAACAGTACAATTCCATCCTGAAGCATGTGCAGGGCCTTTGGATACTGGTTTCTTATTTGATGAATTTATTGAAATGATGGGAGGTCATCCAAATGCCTAAAAGAGAAGATATCAAAAAAGTATTGGTTATTGGTTCAGGACCAATCATCATTGGACAAGCAGCTGAATTTGATTATGCTGGAACACAAGCTTGTCGTGCTTTAAAAGAAGAGGGTGTTGAAGTTGTATTAATTAACTCTAACCCAGCAACAATTATGACTGATAAAGATATTGCTGATAAAGTTTATATTGAACCTTTAACAGTACCAGTTGTGAAACATTTAATAGAAGTTGAAAAGCCTGATAGTATATTACCTACATTAGGTGGTCAAAATGCTTTAAATATTGCGATGGCTTTAGCAGATGAAGGATTTTTAAAAGCTCATGATGTAGAAACAATAGGAACAAATACTGATACAATTAAACTAGCTGAAGATAGATTAGAATTCAAAAATTTAATGGAACGCATTCATGAACCAGTGGCTGCATCTGTTGTTGTTAATCATGTAGATGATGCTTTGGAATTTGCAGCGGAAATAGGTTATCCAGTCGTTGTAAGACCTGCTTATACATTAGGTGGTACTGGTGGAGGTATTGCTCATAATGAAAAGGAACTCCATGATATTTGTAGTAATGGTTTAAGATTATCACGAGTATCTCAATGTTTGATAGAAAGATGCATCGCAGGATGGAAAGAAATCGAATATGAGGTAATGCGTGATAGTCATGGTAACTGTATTACGGTATGTAATATGGAAAACTTAGATCCTGTAGGTGTGCATACAGGTGATAGTATTGTTGTGGCACCTTCACAAACATTGGGTGATAAAGAATATCAGATGCTTAGAAGTTCTGCCTTAAATATTATTACAGCTTTGAATATTAAAGGTGGATGCAATGTTCAATTTGCATTGGATCCTGATAGTTTCGAATATATTGTTATTGAAGTCAATCCAAGAGTCTCTCGTTCTTCTGCATTAGCTTCTAAAGCGACAGGCTATCCAATTGCTAAATTAGCTGCTAAAATAGCCTTGGGTTATACATTAGATGAAATAGTTAATGCCGTTACAGGTAAAACATATGCCTCTTATGAACCAACATTGGATTATATTGTATGTAAGATTCCAAAATGGCCATTTGATAAATTTGTAGGGGCTTCTAGAGAATTAGGCACACAAATGAAAGCTACTGGAGAAGTTATGAGTATTTGTAATAACTTTGAAGGAGCTTTAATGAAAGCTATTCGTTCATTAGAACAAAATGTTTATGATTTGCATTTGAAAGAAATTGATTGTTTAGATCATGATCAATTAAGAAAGAAACTTAAAGATGTTGATGATCATCGTATCTTTGCGATAGCTGAAGCTTTAAGAAAAGGTATTAGTGAAGAAGAAATTCATGATATTACCAAAATAGACATTTGGTTTATTGATAAAATCAAACATTTAGTAGAAGTAGAAAATCGTATCAAATCAGAACCTTTAACACCTGAATTATTAAAAACTGCGAAACGTTTAGAATTCCCTGATTTAGTCATTGCCCAGTACACGGGAAAAACAACTGAAGAAATTCATCAAATGCGTAAAGACAATAACATTGTTGCAGCATTTAAAACAGTTGATACATGTGCTGCAGAATTTGATGCTTCAACACCTTACTATTATTCAGTATATGGTGGATACAACGAAGTTGATCCACAAGATAAAAAGAAAAAGATTATGGTATTAGGTTCAGGACCTATTCGTATTGGTCAAGGTATTGAATTTGATTATTGTTCAGTTCATTGTGTATGGGCATTAAAAGAAGCTGGTTATGATACAATTATTGTGAATAACAACCCTGAAACAGTATCTACAGACTTTGATATTGCAGATAGATTATATTTTGAACCATTAACTGCAGAAGATGTTGAAAGTATCGTTGATATTGAAAAACCAGATGGAGCTATTGTTCAATTTGGTGGACAAACAGCAATCAAACTTACAAAAGCATTAATGGAAATGGGTGTTCAAATTTTAGGAACATCTGCAGATAATGTAGATGCTGCTGAAGATAGAGAAAGATTTGATGAAATCTTAGAGAAATGCCATATTGCTAGACCTCGAGGTTCAACAGTATTTACGACGGAAGAAGCCATTCAGGTTGCTAATGAAATTGGTTATCCAGTATTAGTAAGACCTTCTTATGTGTTAGGTGGAGCAGGTATGGAGATTGCTTTAAATGATGGTGATATTAAGAAGTTTATGAAGATTGTGAATCGTCAATATCAGGAGCATCCAATTTTGATTGATAAATATTTAGCTGGTAAAGAAGTTGAAGTTGATGCTGTATGTGATGAGGATGGTATTTTAATTCCAGGTGTTATGGAACACGTAGAACGTGCAGGTGTCCATAGTGGTGATAGTATTTCAGTTTATCCAACCCAAAAGTTAAAACCTGAAATTAAAGAAGTCATTGCTGATTATACAGCAAGACTTGCGAAAGCTTTACATGTTATTGGTTTAATTAATATTCAATTTATTGTTTATGAAGATCAAGTATATGTTATTGAAGTTAATCCACGTTCTTCACGTACTATTCCATATATTTCTAAAGTCACAGATATACCTGTTGTTGATGTGGCTACGCATGTTATTATGGGGAAATCAATTAAGGAACAAGGTTATGAATATGGTTTACAACCTGAAAAAGAAACGATTGCGATTAAGATGCCAATCTTCTCATTTGAAAAGATTACAGGGGCAGAAATTAGCTTGGGTCCTGAAATGAAATCAACAGGTGAAGTTTTAGGTATTTCTAAAGACTTTGATGAAGCTATATATAAAGCGTTTATGGGTGCAGGTGTGAATTTACCAAAACGTAAAAATATTATTTGTACTATTAAAGATTCATCTAAAGAAGAATTCTTACCAATTGCTAAACAATATTATATGTTTGGTTATGATTTATATGCTACTCAAGGTACATATAATTTCTTAAAAGCTCATGGTGTACCTGTCCATATTGTTAATCGTATTGATGCTAAGAGTAATACATTATTTGATTTAATGTTAACAGATACTGTAGATTTAGTTATTGATATTCCTACAAGAAATAATAACTTAAAAGATGGATTTATGATTAGAAGATTTGCAGTAGAAGCAGGTATTCCAATCTACACATCATTAGATACAGCTCAAGCACTTATCAACTGTTTGGAAAAACGTCATAGTGGTGATGTATCATTGATTGATATTACAAAACTTAAATAGGCAGCACAGCTGCCTTTTAAAATACGAAAAAATGGTAGTTAACGATACCTAAATTAAAAAAATTCAATTTAGGTATCGTTAACTTGAAAATAACTAAAAAACGTGAATCTATTTTTTAGCTTCACGTTCTAACATATCACGATAACTATACATGCATCCACAATAGTTTTGACGATACATATTGTATTCCTTGCTCATTTGTGTTGATTTTAAATAACCATCACGTTTTTTAAAATCAGCATACAGGAACTTTGTTGTATCAGTATACCATTGTTCTCCAGCTTGATTAATCCATTGACTATTCTTATGTGGTGATACACTTAAAACAGTTGTCCAATAATCAAACTTATTCTTTTTAGCAAAGTCAAAAGCTCTACGCATTCTTAACATATAACACAAACGACAACGCATACCACCTTCAGGTATATCTTTTAAAGGATAAGTATCTGTAATCCAATCTTTAGGAGTATATATATCTTCAATAACTTCAATATTTTGATGATAATCTTCATTAAATTTTATAATAAAACTCTTTAATTCATTAAGTCTACGATAGTATTCCTCTTCTGGATAAATATTAGAATTAGAATAATAAATTGTAATCTTAAACTTTTCACATAATTCCTTAACAACATTACTACAACAAGGTCCACAACATACATGTAATAAAAGTGTAGGTTGTTGACCTTCTATTTTTTTTAATTCTTCTTGAAACTTTAAATCATAATTTTCACTCATTTTATCATCATACAATCACCAAATGAAAAGAAACGATACTTCTCTTCAACAGCGTGATTATAAGCCTCCATAATTAATTCCTTATCGGCAAAAGCACTCACTAACATAATTAAAGTTGATTTAGGTAAATGGAAATTAGTAATCAAAGCATCTATAGCTTTAAATTCATATCCTGGATAAATAAAGATATTGGTATTTTCATGCGTAGCTTGAAATTTTCCATATTTAGAATAATTAGCTTCTAAAGTTCTTGTAGAAGTTGTGCCAACAGAAATAATACGTTGATGATTTTCTTTAGCTTGATTTAATTTATCAGCTACTTCTTCATCAATCATATAATATTCACTATGCATATGATGATCCAATACATCATCTACTTTAACAGGTCTAAATGTACCTAAACCCACATGTAAAGTAATATCAAGTATTTCTACACCTTTATCTTTTATCTTTTCGATAATTTCATCCGTAAAATGAAGTCCAGCAGTAGGAGCAGCTGCACTACCTTCAACCTTTGCATAGACAGTTTGATAACGATCTTTATCCTCTAGCTTTTCTTTAATATATGGTGGTAAAGGCATGGTGCCTAGCTTATCTAATATTTCATAGAAAATACCATCATATATCATCTTAAATAAACGAATACCTTCATCTTTCACTTCAACACATTGAGCCTTTAAAGAACCATCACCAAAAGTAATGAGCGTATTCAATTTTACGATTTTTGCATTACCTACCAAACATTCCCATATATCATTACCTTTATCTTTTAATAATAATACTTCACAATGACCATTGGTTTCTTCTTTTAATCCATATAATCTAGCAGGAATAACTTTTGTATTATTTCTTACTAATATATCACTTTGATGTAATTCATCTAAAATATCATCAAAATGCTTATCAGAGTAAGTTCGAGAAGCTCTATCCACAACCATAAGTCTTGAAGCATCACGTTTTTCTAAAGGTGTTTGTGCTATCAGTTCTTCAGGTAAATCATAATCAAATTCACTTATTTTCATTAAAACGCCCTCTCATAAACATCTCTACCATAACTATTTAAAAACTCTTCTTTAAAATCTAATAATCTATCTTCTTGAATAGCAGTTCTAATATCCTCAGCTAATTGTAATAAAAATGCAACATTATGAATAGATAATAAACTCTTACCAAATATCTCATCACATTTATGTAAATGTCTTAAATAAGCTCTAGTATAATTTTGACATGTATAACAGTTACACTCATCATCAATAGGTGTAAAATCATATTTATATTGCATATTATTAATATTCATTCGACCATGATGTGTCATCAATGCTCCATGTCTAGCTACTCTAGTTGGTAATACACAATCATACATATCAATACCTCTAATGGCACCTTCAATTAGATCAATTGGATTTCCAACACCCATTAAATATCTTGGCTTATCTTCAGGTAACCATTTAACAGCATCATCAATCATTTTATACATTACATCTTTAGGTTCGCCAACGCTAGTACCACCAATAGAATAACCAGGAAAATCTAATTTCACTGTTTCCTTAGCACTCAATTCTCTTAAATCAGCGAACTCTCCACCTTGAACAATACCAAATAAAGCTTGATCATCTCTTTTATGAGCCTCTTTACCTCTTTTAGCCCATCGAATCGTTCTTTCTACACTTTTTTGCATATAATCATGACTACTAGGATATGGGGCACATTCATCTAAACTCATAATAATATCAGCACCTAAATCATTTTGAATCTGAATAGACTTTTCTGGTGATAAAAATAACTTCTTACCATCTACAATACTTTTAAAAGTCACACCTTCTTCTTCGATTTTTCTTGTTTTTCCAAGCGAAAAAACCTGAAAACCACCACTATCTGTTAAAAGGGGGCCATCATAATTCATAAACTTGTGAAGACCACCAGCCATTTTTACAACATCTTCACCTGGTCTTAACCACAAATGATATGTATTAGCTAAAACAACTTGAGCATGCATATCTTTTAATTGTTCAGGTGAAATACCTTTAACGGTCGCTAAAGTACCAACAGGCATAAACATAGGTGTCTCGACATCACCATGAGGTGTATGTAATATTCCATAGCGGGCACCACTTTGCTTACAAACATGTTTTAATTCATACCAAAAATTTTCCATTATTTCACCTCATTTCAGCATTAATCATTATACTCAAACAAATAGTAAAAGTAAATTGTTTATTCACAAATTAATTGTGCAACAAGTTTTGCACCTTTTACTAATTCATCAATTTTTGTATATTCTTTTGTAGAGTGAACATGATACATAGCACTTGATATAACTAACCCCTCAATACCATTTTCCATAAAATGATTATTATCACTACCACCAAAAGTATGGATAAACTTTGTTTCAATGCCTATATTATTACATGCTTTCATAAAATCTTTAACTGTATTACTATTCATATCATTTTCATAAGCTTCCATATGTATTTCATCATTCATTTCAATACGACCATGATATTTACTAGCAGTTTCATTAAATATATCTTCAACTTCTTTTAAATATTTCATAGCTTTACTATGATCATAACTTCTTATTTCTCCTAAACAGATTGTTTCTTCAGGAACAATATTTCTAGCAATACCACCTTGAATTGTACCAATATTGAGCGTTGATTCTTCATCGACATGACCTAATCTTAATTTCGATATAGCTTGAGATGCAATCATGATAGCGTGAATCCCATTTTCAGGATCAAAACCAGCATGTGATGCTTGGCCAATCACTTTAACTTCAAAAGAAAGAATGGAAGGTGCTTTAATAGCTGCTGTACCAATATCACCACTTAAATCTAATACATAAGCTTGTTTAGATTTGATTTGACTAAAATCAAAAACTTGAGTTCCTTTATCATATTGTTCTTCAGCAATTGGAAATAATATCTCTATATCTCTATGTGGTATATGATTTTCTTGTACATATCTAATACCTTCCAATATTTCTACTAGCCCAGCCACATCATCTGCGCCAAGTACTGTAGTTTCATCACTTTTGATAATATTTCCATCAATAATTGGATGCTTATGATTCCCTGGTGAAACAGTATCCATATGAGCAGACAACAAAATACTTGGTTTATCTAATTCTCCTTTTAAATAACCATAAATATTACCAGCCTCACTATTATAATACTTATAAGCATCATCCTCTATAACATCAAATCCTAATTCATTTAATTTATCTATTAAAACATCAGCCATTTTTCTTTCATGAAAACTTTCTGAATCAATATTTGTAAGTTCTAAAAATTCATGAACAATTCTATCTTTATTCATATTAAACCTCCATGTATTATATTAAACGTTCATAACACAAAAATCAAGTTGTGATAGAATATTGAAAAAAGTCTATCGTATGGTTATAATGAAAATATATGTTTGGAGGTGAAGTCTTTGAATGTACCAATGAGCGATATAAATCAATATTTAATAGAAGTTAAGGAATCTATACAAAAAGATCAATATATCATTGCTAAAAATGATAAAAGACAAGATAATTTAGATTTATTTATGAATTATGTGATTGATGAAACAATGGTAAAGGATATATTGTTACAATTAACACCATTGGATTTCTCAGAGATTTTACCTAATGAACATGTTGGATTTGAACATGAAATGTTATATGTATTTGGTAAAGATGTGCAATTGTTATATAGAGTTGGTAAAGGTCAAAAGAAAGTACCTTTATACATAAAAATAAATAAATTAGATAATTGTTTAGTTCTAATTGTATCGTTACATGAACAAAAATATCCATTAAAATATTATTATAAGGAGAGAAAGAATAATGGCTCAAGAAAGAGAAAAAGAGTATTGCATAAATTGTAGAAAAGAAACTGAATATTTTTTACAAAAAAAGAATATTATAAAAACTATTAAAAATAAAGAATATCGTTTTAATGTAACGATTGCTCAATGTAGTGAATGTCATGAAGAAATGAATATTCAAGGTCTAATCGATAAAAATATTCAGGAAATAGATGAACAATATAGAGCATATGAAGGTATTGTCTCAATAAGTGATATTTATAAATTAATGCATATATATAAATTAGGAAAAGCTCCATTATCCTTAGCGTTAGGTTTTGGAGAAATAACGATTACTCGCTATCTTTCCGGACAAATTCCCTCTAAAGAGTATTCAGACATTATAAGATTAGCTTTGTCTTCACCAACATATATGAAAAAACTATTAATACAAAATAAAGATAAAATAGCTGAGTCATCATTCAATAAAGCTATGAATGTAGCAATACAAATGGAAAATCAATTCTCTGTTTCTGATAAAATGTTACAAGTTATAGCATATGTATTTGAAGAATTAGAAGAGGTTACACCACTCATGTTACAAAAGATACTATATTTTATCCAAGGATTATCATATGCTATTAATAATAAACCTATGTTTTATGAAGAATGTGAAGCATGGGTCCATGGTCCAGTATATCGTGAAGTATATGATATGTTTAAAGATTTTAAGTATAATCCAATAGATGATGTTAGGTTTGTCATATTTGAAGGTATAACCGATGAATTAACGATAGAAGATAAAAAAATCATTGATTTGGTTTCTAATACCTTTGGTATGTATAGTGGAAAAATGTTAGAAAGAATTACACATAAAGAAGATCCTTGGAAAACTGCTAGACAAGGATATTCAGATCATATTTCATCCCATGAAATACTATCCAAACAAATGATTAAAGATTACTATCGAACAGTTTCAAAAAAATACGATCTAAGTTGTGAAGAAGGAATAAATTTATATATAAGAGATATGTTAAAACACTCATGATGAACATGAGTGTTTTTATGAAAAGAAAATATATAAAAGCATGAGTTGTTTAATTGTATAAAGTAGTTAGTTACAAACATGGCCAAATATTTTCATTTCGCAAAAATTATACATTATATAGGCTTAAAAATCAATCGTAAATTTGCAATTTGCTTACTTATTAATATTAAACATTATTTTATACATATTCATGTATTCTTTGCATTGTTATTATTGTATAAAAATAAAACGTCAAATTGACGTTTTATACTTTTAAGATATAATTTTCTTTACGTTGTTTAGCTACTGGGGCATCACCGTCACCATAGCCAAGAATACAATTGGCAACACCAACATAATTTTCATCTAATCCCCAGCTCTTTAAAAGCTCTAAACCTTCATCTGAAGAAAAGACTTCTTTTGCACGATAAATATAACAAGAATCCACTCCTACTGCATGAGCAGCATTTAAAAGATTTCCAGCTACCAAACATGCATCTTCAAACCATGATGGTGAACCCTTTTTGTTTGCAAATACAATTGCTACACAAGGAGCACCATAAAATGGATCAAAATCATCTCTACCTGCTACATGAGCATTCATCTTACTAATTTTTTTAACAAGTTCTGGTGTTTGTACAAATACAATCACTGGTGATTGAGAACCAGCACCTGTAGGTGCATAAGTAGCTGCCTCGAGAATGGCATCGATTTTTTCTTGTTCTACTGGCTTATTTAAATATTTGCGTACACTACGACGTGTTTTTAAACTATCTAAAACAACATTTTCCATAGTTAATCAACCTCCTTGGTTAAATTATATTCCCACTTTATTGTAATGTCAAATATTACATTTGTTGTTTGAAATATAAAATAATTATATTTTTATTATAGCTGATATAGTTAAAACGCAAAGAAAAAATATATACGTCCACTAAAACAATATAGGTCTTGTTGCAATTTCCTACCATTCAAAAATAGCTATACGATTATTAATCTTCTTGCTTACCAGTCCTATAATTCTGCTTATTAATGTTGACTTCATCATCTGCTCTGAAAAACTATGTTCACTGACCAATTTCATCTTTGGCTCTAATTGTTCAAATTCATGTCCAGATGTTGTTCCCCACCCAAACTTTGCGTTAGTTTCTTTAACTGTATCATGCTTTTTTTCGTCCATCGTAGATGGTCGCATCATTTCCACTATAAAGGTTCCATGTGGAGAAAGTGATACAATATTCTTTAATATTTTTTGGTTATCTTCCTTAGAAAAATAGATAAGAAGACCCTCAGCAATTACAAGTACCTTGCGAGCCTCATTGTCAGAATCAAATATATGCTTATACCATTCTGTTTCTAAAACAGATCCTACAACCATTTTCCTTCGGTCCGTATTTTCAAATATCTTATTTCTTACGGCGATAGAGTCCTTTAAATCGATGTCATACCAAAGAATATGTCCATTATCGACTCTGTTAAAACGATCATCTAGTCCACAACCAATATTAAGACAAAGTGCATTGGGGTATCTTTCTATAAAAGACTTTACAGTATCATCGAACATGATTGTTCGAGCAATCACGCATTCATGTGTTATGGTTTTATCATATTTTTTGGTTGTTATACATAGTTCATTTATAACCTGAACAGCCTTAGGATCTCGTACTCTTGGATTTTTCCTTAATGTTTCTGTTGCTCTGTTCGACAGTGGAATAAGCGCAGTTTCTTGAACATCTCCTAATTTAAGTTTTTTCCCATAGTCCATCTTTCCTTTGTTGTGTGCTAACAAATTCATTCATAAAGTATATAGTTAGCATAATATAACCAAATTATACAGTATGTTTTTTTATCAATAATCATAATGAAATCTTTTGTTCTTGTTGACATTTTAAGATAACCTTCGATAACGTGGATTATTTCACATAATTTAACAATTGTTTATTTTTAGTTTACAATAATTCTTTATACTCATAGTTAGGAGATGATAATTATGTTGCAAATAAAGAATATTCATAAGCAATATAAAACTGGGGCTCTTGTTCAAAAAGCTTTGGATGGGGTAAGTTTAAATCTTAGGGATAATGAGTTTGTTGCTATACTTGGACCTAGTGGTTCGGGTAAAACAACTTTGTTGAATATTATTGGTGGATTAGATCGCTATGATAAAGGTGATTTGATTATTAATGGTATTTCTACTAAAAAATATAAAGATAGAGATTGGGATTCATATCGTAACCATACGATTGGTTTTGTTTTTCAAAGTTACAATTTGATTCCACATCAAACGATTTTATCTAATGTTGAATTGGCGCTTACTATTTCAGGTATATCAAAGGCTGAAAGAAGGAAAAGAGCACAAGAAGCGTTAGATAAAGTAGGTTTAGGCGATCAAGTGCATAAAAAACCTAATCAATTATCTGGTGGACAGATGCAAAGAGTAGCCATTGCTAGAGCATTGGTAAATGATCCAGATATCTTATTAGCTGATGAACCTACAGGAGCATTAGATAGTGATACGAGTGTTCAGGTTATGGATTTATTAAAAGAAGTAGCAAATGATCGATTGGTTGTTATGGTAACACATAATCCTGAATTGGCTCAAGATTATGCAACAAGAATTGTTACTTTAAAAGATGGTAAGATTACTAGTGATAGTGATCCATATAAAATTGAACAATCATTAGTTAAACCAGTTCATAAGAACATGGGTAAAACAGGTATGTCTTTATTAACATCACTAACATTGAGTTTTAACAATCTTAATACTAAGAAAGCTAGAACAATTTTAACATCTTTTGCTGGTTCTATTGGTATTATAGGTATCGCTTTAATATTGTCTTTATCTACTGGTGTTAATGCTTATATTGCTGATGTTGAAGAAGAAACTATGTCAGAATATCCAATATCGATTACAAGTACAGGTTTTGATATGACATCGATGCTTTCTGGTATGACAGGCATTGCAGAAACTGCTAGAAGTGGTAGTTCAGAAGATGAAATACAAGTTAATTCTACTGTTTCTACTATGTTTTCTACTATTGGGTCAAATGATTTGGAATCATTGAAGGAATATATTGACAGTGGAGAAAGTGGTTTAGAAGAATATACAAGTGCTATAGAATATATTTATGATGTTACACCACAAATTTTTAGTTCTGATACAAGTACCATACATCAAGTTAATCCTGATGGTTCATTTAGTGCTTTGGGCCTTTCTTCTTCAAGCTCAAACAGTCTTATGTCTAGTATGATGAGTACAGATGTTTTCTATCAAATGCCTGAAAACACTTCATTATATGATGATCAATATGATGTAGTGGCAGGAAGTTGGCCAACAAGTTACAATGAATGTGTATTGGTTTTATCAAGTGGTGGTAGCATAAGTGATTTCTTATTATACCCATTAGGTTTAAGAGATTATACAGAATTGGAAGATATGTTAGAACAATTTTCTAATGATGAAGAGATAACTGTTACTACAACAGATGGTACGTATACTTATGATGATATATTAGGTATTACATTTAAGCTTGTTAATTCAGCTGATTATTATGAATATGATGAAGAATATAATGTTTGGAAAGATAAATCAGATGATGATGATTATATGAAAGATATTATTGATAATGGAGAAGATTTAACAATTGTTGGTATTGTTCAACCTAAAGAAGATGTTACAGCTACAATGTTAACATCTGGTATCTATTATACTTCAGCATTAACATCATATATTATTGATGAAGCATATAATAGTGAAATTGTCCAAGAACAATTAGCTAATCCAGATATCAATGTTTTTACAGGTGAAAGTTTTGATGCTGATGATGATAGTTCTTTTGATTTTAGTTCAATGTTTTCTATTGATGAAGATGCTTTAACGAGTGCTTTCCAATTTGATGAGAGTGCTATGAGTATTGATTTGAGTGGGTTAAATGGTGTTATGACACAAATGGATTTACCAGAATTGGATATGAGTGATATCATATCGCAATTAAATTTTGATATGTCTAGTGATGATATGACAGAATTAGTAAATGAACTTGTTGATGGTTATGCATCTTATGCAAGTAATAGCGATTCTAATATTAATTCTTTCTCAGAAGATTTACAAAGTTATTTAACTTCTACTGAAGTTAATCAACAAATGCAACAATTAATTCAAGAAGCTATTAGCGAAAATGGAGAATTAACGATTACTACTGAACAAATGGAAGAAATATTAAATCAATTAATGGCTAGCTATAATGATTATGCTGATGAAAATAATCTATCAAATATGACAGATTTAACAACTTATATCACAGATTATTTAAATTCAGATACAGCAAGTAATATTATTACAAACTATCTAACAAATTGGATGACTTCAAGTGGTTTAGAAGATCAAATAACTGCTATTATGACAAACTATATGTCATCAGTTATGTCATCTATGAGTTCAAGCTTAGAACAGCAATTGACATCTCAACTTTCTTCATTAAGTTCTTCAATGGCTAATGCATTAAGTATTGATACTGATGCTTTTGCAAATGCATTCCAAATGAATATGGATGAAGATGATATGACAGAGTTATTAACAACTCTTATGACTTCTACAACTTCTACGTATGATAGTAATTTATCTACATTAGGATATGTTGATTATGATACACCTTCTGAAATAGATATTTATCCAATAGATTTTGAAAGCAAAGAAGAAGTTATTAATATCTTAGATGCTTATAATGACCGTATGGAAGCTAACGGAGATGAAGATAAGGTTATTTCTTATACAGATTTAGTTGGTACATTAATGACATCTGTTACTGATATTATTAATACATTAAGTTATGTATTAATGGCATTTGTGGCTATTTCATTAGTTGTTTCATCTATTATGATTGGTGTTATTACTTATATAAGTGTATTAGAGAGAAAGAAAGAAATTGGTATCTTGCGTGCTATGGGTGCTAGTAAAAATAATATATCTCAGGTATTCAATGCTGAAACATTTATTATTGGATTACTTGCTGGTGTTTTAGGTATAGTGATTAGTTTATTACTATTGATACCTGGTAACTATATTATTCACACTGTTGCAGGTAATACTAGTGTTAATGCTCAACTTCCAGTCATGGGTGGAGTTGTATTGATTATATTAAGTACAGTCTTAACATTGATTGGTGGATTTATTCCATCAAGACAAGCTGCTAATGAAGATCCAGTAACAGCTTTAAGAAATGAGTAAAAAAACCGTAATTTACGGTTTTTTTATTTTCTTGCAATAAAATATTATGTTTATGCATTAAATTAATAAAAAGAGATAAAAACTCTTAAAAAAATAAAATTTAATGCAATAATTTATCAATACAAAGCATTAAATTAATGAAAAGAGATAAAACTCTTAAAAAAAATAAAATTTAATTCAATAATTCATTAATAAAATGCATTAAATAAGTAAAGAGGGAAAAAAGATCGAGCTCAAGTATCTTGCCACTCCCCAAAACGCAAAAACATTTTAGAGGAGGACAAAATCATGAAAAAATTAAAGGAAATGTTTGCAAAATTAAAATCAAATCGTTACTTTCAAATTGGAGCTATTGGATTAGCTGGTGTTATGCTAGTATCATTATTAACATTCGTACCTAAAGTAGAACAAGTAGAAGCAGACGCAGAAAATACAAACACGACAACAGATGTTATGACAGTCGATGAAGCTAAAGAAGTTGCATTGAAAGATGCTAATGTGACGGACGCAACAATGGAAGATGTTCAATTAGATTATGATGATGGTGTACAAGTTTATGATGTAGATTTTACAAGTGATGGTATTGAATATGATTACGAAATCAATGCTCAAACAGGTGAAATAATCAAACGTGAAACAAAAGTAGTTGCTACAACGACAACAACTAATACAACGACTACTGATACAACGACAACAACTTCTACAATTACAAAAGATAAAGCAAAATCAATTGCTATGAATCATGCAGGTGTAACAAGTGTATCTAACTATACAATTAAGACTGATACAGAAGATGGTGTAAAGGTTTATGAGTTAGAATTCACAAGTGGAAATTATGAATATGATTATACAATCAGAATGAGTGATGGAAAGATCTTAGATGTTGATAAAGAAGCAGTAAAGACAACTAACAATACAACTTCTTCATCTACAACTTCTTCAACAACGACAACATCTTCTATCACAAAAGATAAAGCAAAATCAATCGCTATGAATCATGCTGGTGTAACAAGCGTATCTAACTATACAATTAAGACTGATACAGAAGATGGTGTAAAGGTTTATGAATTAGAATTCACAAGTGGAAATTATGAATATGATTATACAATCAGAATGAGTGATG
>JAJQGQ010000103.1:0-2646 GCA_021200395.1 Erysipelotrichaceae bacterium | reverse complement strand
ACTATACAATTAAGACTGATACAGAAGATGGTGTAAAGGTTTATGAATTAGAATTTACAAGTGGAAATTATGAATATGAATATACAATCAGAATGAGCGATGGTAAAATCTTAGATGTAGACAAAGATTATGTAGGAACAGCTACTATCACAGCAGCAACTGCAAAAGCAAAAGCATTCGCACATGCAGGTATTAGCGAGAGCCAAGCAACTAAAGTTGAAGTTGAATTAGATAAAGGTGTTTACGAAGTATCATTCAAATACAATGGATATGAATATGAATATGAAATCAATGGTAGTGATGGATCAATCATTAACTATGAAAAGGAATTAGACTAAAAGGAGCAATTTGCTCCTTTTTAATTTTTTTCTTTATTCCATTTTTCATCTAAAAGTTTTACATAATCATACATTTCTTCTTTTTTTCTTGGTATAAATCTCGTTACAAAGCTAGGCCTATCTCTATATTTTATATAAATATAACCAAATATAGAAAACGCTAAAGCACCAATAAAATTCACTATTAAATCTTGCATTGTATCAATAAGACCTATATCCAAATAACCACCCAAACCCAAATCTTCACCATTGATAATAACACTTGTAATATTATTAATACTATATACAATATTTCTATTACTTGGATCTAAAGTAACACTATTAATGGTATAAATAATCGTATCCTTTTGCATATCATGACCAAGAATATTATCAACACTAAATTCAACAATTTCCCACATAGCACCAATTGTCATTGAAAAACAAAACGCTACAATAGCTACAAACAAAGGTGATAAATGAAAATGTAATCGTTCATCATTATTCATTATATCTACTAGTGAAAATCCAATGGCTGCTGCTAAAAAACCGTTCAATGTATGAAGAACAGTATCCCAAAAAGGATAAATCGTATAAAATGATTGAATTTCACCTAATATTTCAGCACAGAAAATAAATAATAATATAATAATCTCTAATGTTGTAGGTAACTCTATTTTAAATTGAACTTGTATAAAACTAGGAACAATAAATAGTATAAGTACCAATATACATAAAAAAACATTCTCATAATTTCGATTAAATATTTGTAATATCATGATGATGATAACTAATGTTCTAAGTAATAAATATACAGCAGCTGATGCTTTATGCTGCCTTAATTCCATTTTAATAGCTTCATATGTTAATTTTGCTTTTTTCATAAAATCACTCATTTCTTTTTTTTATTATCATATGCTAATTTTGTTTAAATTACAATTAATTTGACAAAATTGTAATCTTTCTTTAACATGTTATTGAGGTGATATATATGAGAATTATGTGTTATGGGGATTCGAATACTTATGGAATGAATCCGTTAGATGGTAGTCGTTATGATGAAAATATAAGATGGCCAAAAGTATTACAAGACATACTAGGAAATAATTATGAAATTATAGAAGAGGGACAAAATGGTCGTACCACGATATATGATGATGAAAAACCAAATCGTAATGGTATGAAAGATCTTATTCCTTGTTTAAATAAAAATAAACCTATTGATATAGTTATACTGATGCTAGGAACAAATGATCTAAAAACACGTTTTCATGCAAGTAGTCAAGATATTGCGAATAATGTTAGTCTACTTGTAGATGTCATCCAAAAAGAAAACAATGCTCAAATTATACTAGTTTCACCAATGGAGGTAACTAGAGGTGTCGAAAATGGAACATTTGGTGATTCGTTTGATGCTAGTGCAGTTGTGCGTTCCAAAGAGTTTTCTAAGTATTATAAAGAAGTAGCACGTGAAAAGCATTGTATCTTTGTAGATGCAGCCATGTATTCAAAGCCTTCAGATATTGATCATTTGCACATGAGTGCGGAAGCTCATAGAAATCTTGCTAATGAATTAGCTAAAGTGATTATTTCATTGTAATTTTCACAGTTTTTCCATATCATTTATTTATAATAATTTTGAGGTGAGACACTATGAAGAAATATCTTAAATTTGTAATATTTAGTCTTATACCTATTATATCTGTCATTATCTATCATTACGGTTATCAATACAGAGAATCTTATGAAGCTCTATCAAATCCTTATTATTCAACTGAACTTGCAGTTTTATGTATCTATATTTATCATGCTTTAACAGGATTGTTTATGGGTTTATATTTAAAACAAAATTTTGATAAAAAGATATTTATGATTATTAACATTGTCTATATTATCTTATTTTCGTTGGTGTTATTCTATGGTTTAGGTTTCTTTATTATTCCTTATAGATTATATTCATTGTTTGGATATGCACAAAATTTAATAGCCGTATGGATTGGTGTATTTATATGTAAAATTGTTATGATGTTCATGGATGATCTTTTTAAAAAGAATAATGGACCAATTATGTTTGTTATTAATAGCGTTATGCCTATTTTAACAGTTATTGCTTATGATCGTTTGAGATTTCTTGTTAACACATATAATTATGAATCATTGACATTGATTGATAATTTCTGTCTGGATTGGGGTATTTATATTATATTTGGAATGATTATTGGATTATATTTATGTACATCTTATTCTAACAAGAAAATACAATTGGTAATTAATATTATATATGCATTATTTTTTATAGCAACCAAATTGAATTTATATAATATTATGA
>JAJQGQ010000081.1 GCA_021200395.1 Erysipelotrichaceae bacterium | reverse complement strand
ATATATATCTTTATTTTCACTATCTTTGTTCGTTAATAATTCAGTAATTTCTTCGACAATTTTAATAGCATTCTGTGGACTTGTCCACACATGTTCATCAATCTCCTCTTCCTCTTCTTCACTTCTTTCAAACATACCTTCAACACTTTCTTCATTCACAGTTTCAACTAAGTCAACAAGCTTTAAAATATCAGGAATAGAATCTAAGGAATCCAGAATATTTTCTACCCATACATCATTTTCGCCACCAACATAAATAAACAAATCACAATTTTGAATTGCTTTAATATCTTGAGGTGTTGGTTCATAGGAATGACTTTCTTCTCCAGGAGACAATAACATGGTTATTTCTACATAATCTCCAGCAATTTCTCTAACAAAATCATATTGCGGAAATATAGTTGTCACGATGGAAAGTTTATCACTTTCTGTGATGGAAGTTGTACAACCAGTTAAAAGAAATAGTGATAATAAACATATCATTATCTTTTTCATTTTGTGGCTCCTTTATCTGAACAGTTTTTACAAATGCCATAAAAGATGGTTTTTGGTGAATTAATTTGAAAACCATGAGCTTTATAAAGATGTTCTTGTACATGTTGTAATTCGTGACATTGAAAAGGAATCAATTGTGAACAAACTTCACATTTTAAATAAAAACGATGCTCATTTATTGGTTCATCACCAACATATTCAAAGTATGCCCCAGAGGTATGATCTACAACATATTTTTTCACAACACCTGCTTCTATCAATTTTTCTAAATGACGATAAATAGTTGTGGTTCCAATATGCTTATTATTAGTATCAAAATAATTGATAATATCTTGTACTGTGACATGTTCACCTTGCATAAGTTTTAAATAGGTTAATATTTCTTCTCTTTGTTTTGTTTTATATTGAATGGTTCTTGCCATTATCATCACTCCAATTTGAAAATCATTTTCATTTTAATGATTATACTATTGTTTGTCAAGGAATTTGAAAATCATTTTCAAATTAAAAAAAAGAACTCAAAGAGTTCTAGACTGGAAACATATAAAATATAATTGCAATGATAATCGCTACCACAACATCACTGATATAATGAATACCTGCTAGAATACGTGTTAATGCAATGATGTATGCAATTATTAAAGTGAAGATACCTAAATATAAATTCACATGTAAGCATGTTAAAGCAATGACAAATGCACTTAATGTATGACGACTAGGAAATGATTGTCCATGTTTGTGACCTTTAAGAGGTTGGATATTCATGGCATCATAAGGTCTAGGTCTATTAATAATATGTCTAAATATGGTGACAAATAAAAATGCGAGTAAAGGTCTTAGTAATGCTTCTATAAAATAAGTATGATGAATGATATATAAATATAATAATAAACAAGGATATATAGTGAATGTTATAAACGGACAATAAGTTATAAGTAATAATATAATTTTTTCTAATAAAGGATATTTCCTAATAAACTTAAGATTGTTTTGATAAAACTGTTCCATATGCATCACCTAGAAGTCATTATATCTAAATTGATAGGAGAAAACAAATAATATCTTGTATTTTATGTGTCTTTTCGATAAAATAGGAGAAGTTAAGAGGAGTGATTATAATATGGCATTAACTGCAGGAATTGTAGGACTTCCAAATGTTGGTAAGTCAACTTTATTTAATGCAATTACCGATGCTCAGGTAGAAGCTGCCAATTATCCATTTGCGACAATTGATCCAAATGTTGGTGTTGTAGAAGTACCTGATCAACGTT
Source organism: Erysipelotrichaceae bacterium (assembly GCA_021200395.1). Lineage (GTDB taxonomy): Bacteria > Bacillota_I > Bacilli_A > Erysipelotrichales > Coprobacillaceae > JAJQDJ01. The sequence goes on along the minus strand of JAJQGQ010000081.1, from coordinate 4,393 downwards.
TAGATGTACTTACAAAGATGTTTCAACCAAAGCGTACTATTGCAACGACTTTTGAATTTACAGATATTGCAGGACTTGTGAAAGGTGCAAGTAGAGGAGAAGGTTTAGGAAATAAGTTTTTAGCGAATATTAGAGAAACCGATGCAATTTGTGAGGTTGTTCGTTGTTTTAGAGATAAGGATATTACCCATGTTGATGGTGATGTAAATCCTATTAGAGATATTGAAACAATTAATTTAGAACTTGTTTTTGCTGATTTAGAAACAGTGGATAGACGTATTGGTAAGATTGATAAGAAAGCCAAATCAGGTGATAAGGAAGCTAAAGCAGAAATGGCTGTTTTATTACCTATTAAAGAAGCTTTAGAAGCAGGTAAGATGGCAAGAACAGTTGATCTTACTAAGGATGAATTAGATATTGTTAAACAATATACATTGTTGACAATGAAACCATTGATCTATGTTGCTAATTTAGGTGAAGAAGATTTAGAAGATCCAACTTCTAATCCACATTATGTTGCTTTGAAGGATTATGCTGATAAGGAAGAATGTGGTGTTGTCCCTATTTGTGCTAAGATTGAAAGTGAACTTGTAGGCTTGGATAAAGAAGATAAGGATTTATTTATGCAGGATTTGGGTATTGAAGAAAGTGGTTTGGATAAGTTGATTAAAGAAGCTTATGCATTGTTAGGACTCAATACTTTCTTTACTGTTGGTCCTGATGAAGTGAGAGCTTGGACTTTTAAGAAAGGTATGTTAGCACCTGAAATGGCAGGTATTATTCATACAGATTTCCAAAGAGGTTTTATTAAAGCAGAAACATATAGTTATGATGATTTAATAGAATATGGCAGTGAACATGCTTTACGTGAGGCTGGTAAGATTCGTCAAGAAGGCAAACAATATGTTGGTCAAGATGGCGATATTATGTTTTTTAAATTTAATGTATAAAGGTGACCGAATGGTCACCTTTTATCTTGGAAATCTTAATAATAATTCTTCATCAATAATTTGATTGTTTTCAATATATTTTCTTGGAACTCTTTTACTAACGGAACATGTGAGTTCATAAGGGATGGTTTGAGCTATTTGAGCTAATTCATCAATAGAATTATGTTTACCAAATATTTCAATTTCAGAATTAATATCTACATTAGGGCAATCTGTTAAATCTATCATACTCATATCCATACATATACGACCAATTTGTCTTGCTGGACCATCTTCAGTCATTAAGGTACATTTATTAGACAATATTCTTTGAAAACCATCAGCATAACCGATTGGCATAACACCGACACGTGTTGTTTTATCTGTGACATATGTGCCACCATAACTTATAGATGTTCCTTTAGGATATATTTTAATCGTACTAATGGCTGTTTTTAATGACATGACTGGTAATAATCCTAAATCTTGAGCATATTCTCCATAACCATATAATAATAATCCTGGCCTTACCATATCCAAATAGGTTTCAGGATAATTAGCAACAGCTCCCGTATTGGCACAATGTTTGATTTTAAAAGATTGATCCCATTTTTTCTCTACCTCAGTGCATACTCTTTGAAACAAATCAAATTGATGTTTCGTATAAGCTTTCGCTTTATCACTATCATCATCTGACATTGCAAAATGGGTAAAAATACCTTCAACATCCAAATTATCAAAACAACATACTTCATAAATACCTTCAACCCCATTATCAAAGCCTTCATCATCACACAAATAACCAAGTCTAGACATACCTGTATCCACTTTAATATGAACCTTAAGTCTCTTATTTGTATCTTTTAGAACTTCTTCATATTCAATCGCTTTTGCTTTACAAGTAATTGTTTGCGTTAAATGATACTTAATTAGATTATCCACTTGTTCCTTAGGTGTATGCCCTAATATCAAAATAGGCATCTCAATGCCATTTTCTCTAAGTTCCATTGCTTCATCAATACTACTAACTGCTAAATAATCAGCACCTAATTGAGCCAACTTTTGGCTCACTTGAATCGCCCCATGTCCATAGGCATCAGCCTTCACAACACCTAAAAACTTCGTATGAACACGTTGCTTTAACTTATAATAATTATTCTCTAAGGCATCTAAATCTATTTCTGCCCATGTTCTTCTTAATGTTGATTTCATATTACCATCTCCTAGTCATATCTTACTTCAAATATACCTCCTTTACAAGTGAAAAAAGTGAGATCATTCTTCATGTCTCACAAATAAATCAGGCTTACTGACTTTTAATCTTTCAATAATTTCATATTGTATGTCTTTAAAATTAATTGTTGGATTCTTATACTCACATACAATATTCCACATATCTTCTTCTACTAAAGTATGCTTTAAAGTATTAATCATTCGTGGTACTATCTTTTTGATATTATAGTCATTACTATGAATAATCTTTTGATATTCTTTTTCAATCACAAAATCCGTTAAATATCTTTGACATACTTCTTTTTCGATGTTTTGAGTTTTTTGATTGGCATGCTGTTTTGCTTTTGGTCGGTTGGTAAATTCTGAATTAATCATCTTTCCCCATTGCACTCTACCATAACGGTTAACATAATCATAACGCTTAATCACGATACCTTCACCAATCCCCATGCCTTCTTGAATAAGATAATGATTATTATGCATAACTTCTAACAATTGTTCCTGTGTTGGATGATCAATGGTTGATAAAACAGGAATATAATCAATATCAAATTCCTTAAGTAATGGTTCATATTCATCAAAAGGTATATATTTTAATGTTTCATTTTCATCAATGCAAACATCAAACACATAAAACTTATTCCAAGCATCATCGTTATATGATTTAAGAGAATGAGGTTTTAAATATTCACCATATAAACGATGATTTGGATGCTTTTTAAAATATGCAATAATTCTTGGATCCTTAGAAAAACGACTATAAAAGCCTTGATTATCAGAAACTTCATTTAATATCTTTCTTCTAGATCCACAAGCAATATGTCCATCATCATCTAAATAAATTGTACCATTTGTTCCATCAATCTTAGGCATAATAGTACATATTCCATCTAATAATCCTTCACTTTCAACAGTTCCTAATCTAACAACATGTTGATACTTCTTAAATTCCATTTTAGCATCTCCTTCCAGCAAATTCATTATAACACATGGATATGCAATAAGCAATATTATTTAAAGAAAATTTTCATTAAACAAATTTCACTCTATACCTAAAATAATTGTCTTTCTTTTAATGATTAAATAATAAGAAATCGTTAATAATTTCAAGTGAAGTTCATATGATAGAAAGGAAATGAGGTGTCATATGCTTACACAATTTCATGAGAAGGCACAAAAAGTACTTGTTATAGCGGAGAGTATAGCGTTTGATTTAGGTCATAATAGTGTTGGAAGTGAACATCTTTTGTTAGCTTTATTGAAGATGAAGGATTGTGCTTTTGCACAAATATTGAAGAAATATCATGTTGAAGACAAGATGATATATGATGATATTGTAAGGTTGTTTGGTGAAAAAGATATTCAACCTTTTTATATGGAATATAGTGATGTTGTTAAAACAATGTTGGATAAAGCCATTGCTATGACAGAAGATAAAAAAGAAGATAAAGTGACTTATAATACTTTATGTTTAGCTATGCTTTCGCAAAAAGAAAGTGTTGCAGTAGAATTATTAAATAAATATCATGTACCTATAGAAGAAATTAAAGAAGCATTAAGTGATGAAAAATCAATGATACAGGAATTAAACCAAATTCATGAATTGACCAATATGAATGAACTTGTTCAAAAAGAACAAAGATTGATGATTGGTCGAGAAAAAGAACTCCAACAAATCTTTATGACATTATGTAAAAAGGAAAAAAATAATATTTTATTAATTGGAAAAGCAGGTGTTGGTAAAACAGCATTGGTTGAAAAATGTGCATTGAATATTAATCAGCAAAATGTTCCAGAAGCGTTAAAAAACAAAGTCATTTATGAACTTAATTTATCTTCTGTTGTCGCAGGAACAAAGTATCGTGGTGAATTCGAAGAAAAGTTTAAACGAATTATTGATAAAGTAATGAGAGCTAAGAATGTTATTTTATTTATAGATGAGTTTCATAACATCATTGGGGCTGGTGGGGCAGAGGGAGCGATAGATGCTTCTAATATATTAAAACCTTATCTTGCAAGAAGTGATTTAACCATTATAGGGGCTACCACAATTGAAGAATACTATCGCTACTTTGAAAAAGATCAAGCTATGAATCGACGTTTCTCTATCATTAAAATAACAGAAAACACCAAAGATGAAACAAAAGACATCTTACTAGGTTTAAAACCTTCTTATGAACAATATCATCATATAACGATTCCTGATTATATTATAGATGATATTATAAATT
>JAJQGQ010000032.1 GCA_021200395.1 Erysipelotrichaceae bacterium | reverse complement strand
GGCACCCCATAAATTTTGAGTGCCTATCGATTTCCCAAGTTATTTGAGAACATCCTAATTGCTTAGGAATGGGATTTTTTAAAGCCATATATGTTCAACAGTTGATGATTATTGATCTAAAATTAAACAAGAAAATAATATCGCAGAATTATAAAAATACGATTGATTCGCAGAACTATTTTTGATATGATATATTTAAAGTTAACTTTAGGGGAAGGTCATATTGAGGTGGTTTGATGAATTGGTATATTTTATATTGTATGAGTTCGAAAACAGAGAGACTATGTACTATGTTTAATAGTTATGGTGTTCATGCTTTTGTGCCAATGATGGAAATGTATTTAAGAACAAAGGGATTGGTTAAAAGGGTGATGTTTCCTAGCTATATATTTGTAAAGACAGAAATGGGACAAGTAGAATTTAATCATTTTTTAAAAAATCTTGATTATCAAAAAGACGGAGTTATTAGAGAATTAAAGTATACTGATGAAAAATCTTTACAGTTTGATTTTATTAGTGCTTTAACTAAAACAGAAATACATATGTTTGAGCATTTGTTTGATGAAACTGGTGTGGTCCGTTTATCTAAAGTGAAATTTGTGAATAATAAGCCTTTTATTTATGAAGGGCCATTAATTAATTTTAATTATAATATCAAGAAACTTGATATTCATGATGGTTTGGCTTATCTTGATATTGATTTTTAAGGCAGCCAAGTGGCTGCAGGCATTAAACTAGAAAAAAACCTTAGCTAAGCTAAGGTTTTTTATATCTCGAATATTTGATTTTGATGACTTACATATAATATTTTTGCTTGATAAGGATTTTGAAGATGTTCATTTTTTAAATCATCGCTAATGCCATAATTTCCAAAATAGTGAATAGGTAGAATATAGCGACTCTTAACATGCTCTAAAAAATATTGTAAACCTAAAAGATAATCATCTTCTTGCCTTTTATCCACTATAACGCATGCTAAATCAATATCTTTATCAATTCTATTTATTTCTTGTTGATAAATTTTTCGTTGCCATTCATTAAACTCGTCACTTTCATCTTGCCAATGCCACCAATGAAGATCTCCAGCAAAATAAATAATTTGATTTTCTACTTCAACTACAAATCCTACACCTAAATCTGTTGATATTAAAGTATACATTTTTATATCATCAATAACATAAGTTTGATGGGGCTTAACATATAAAGCATCATGTTTATTTTTTATATCATTAGATAAAATATAATGAACATAGTCGTGTTTTATATCAAAGATTTTTTGATTATAATGATCATCATGACTATGACTAACAAAAACATATAGTGGTTTATTTTTATCGATGCATAAATCGCCTTGATAATAATCAAAGAGTAGTTGATGATGTTTTAATTCAATAAAACAACCACTATGATATAAATGTGTTACTTTCATAAAAAAATAACATGTTATACATGTTATTCCTCTTCTCCTTCATCATAATTTGATACATTATGGAAAACCTGATCGACATCATCACAATCATTTAACAATCCCATTAATCTTTCAAATAATACCATATCATCATCATTGAGTTCTACGGTACTTTGTGGTGTCGTTGTGATTTCATCTATATCAAATTCAACATCTGGCTTAGCATCTTCAATGGCTGTTTTAATCTTATTAAGATCAGTAGGTTCACCAGTAATCTTAATCTTGCCATCATCCATAGTAACCAAATCTTTTGGTTCTACATCAGCCATAATCAAAGCATCCAAAGCTTCCTCTTCATCCATACCACCAAAAACAACAGTACTTTCGATATCATATAAATATGATACTGATCCTTCAGCGCCTAATTTAGATTTAGATTTAGTAAATGCTGGACGAACCTGTGAAATTGTACGATTGATATTGTCAGTTAAACATTTAACGATTAATGTTGAATTACCAGGACCAAATCCTTCAAATTGAATTGGTTCATAATTTTCAGTCGCACCACTTTTGACTTTATCTATAGCACGTTTAATGACATCTGCTGGAACTTGTTCCTTTTTAGCTTTTTCAATTAAACGTCTTAAAGCTAAGTTGCCATCCGGTTCAGGACCACCTGCTTTCGCAGCTAAATAAATTTCCTTACCGTAACGTGAATATAATTTGGCCTTCTTAGCTGCAGTTTTTGCCATTGCAACTTTACGCACTTCATGTGCTCTACCCATGAATAACTCCTCCTTTAACAATTACTTTGATATTATAAACATATTTTCAATCTTTTTCAATAAGAAATAGTTGATATGATAAAATTCATTTTTAGTATTGATATATGACTATGCTTTTTACTTTTCATTCTTTATCTTTTCAGTTATAATGATATATATTTATGGAGGTAAAGATGAGTAAGATTGTGATTATTGGAGCTGGAGTATCAGGTGTTTATTTATCTATATTATTGAAACAAAATCATCATGAAGTCATTGTTCTTGAACAAAATGCTACATCTTTAAAAAAACTTCTTGCGACTGGCAATGGAAGATGTAATTTGTCGAATGAAGACATGGATGTTCAATATTATCAAAGTGATAATCAAAAACTTGTTGATATGATTATTCATGATTTTGATGTTCATCAAGCGATGAACGAATTGGGACTTATGACAACTCATATAGGTAATCTTGTCTATCCTCATAGTGAACAAGCACAAAGCGTTAAAAGAATATTTATGGATAGGGCTTTGGAATTGGGTGTGCAATTTATTTATGAACAAGAAGTTTTAGAGGTTGATCCTTATCAGAATATTATAAAAACGAATAAACAGATATATCATTATGATGATGTTGTTTTAGCAATGGGAAGTGAAGCAGGAAAGCTTTCTGGTATTAATCAATCGCGTTATGATATATTAAGGAAATTGCATCTTAAGGTTATTGAACCGACACCTTCATTGACTCAAATGTATACGAAACCTGTTTATAAATCATTAAAAGGTGTAAGGGTTAAAGGAACTTTTACATTATTAGAGAATAATCAAATAATTAAAAAGGAACATGGAGAATTATTGTTTACCGATTATGGTGTAAGTGGTATTGCGGTTATGCAATTATCATCTTTTATTTTAGCAGGACATCGTTATCAATTATCTATTGATTTTTTCCCTGAAAAAGATAAGGAAAAATTGTGTGAATATATTGAACTTCAAAAAAATAAAGCATATAATCATGTCTATGATGGACTTTTACCTATTAAATTGGCTCAATTGCTAGAAAATAAAGGTATAAGTGATATCGGATTATTAAAAGATTTTAGATTGAATATTGAGGGCTTAAGAAATTATGAGACTGCTCAAGTGATGAAGGGTGGTTTATCCTTAAAGGAAGTGAATCAATATTTAGAATTAGTGAAATATCCCCATATTTATGCTATTGGAGAAATATTGAATGTAGCAGGTGTGTGTGGAGGTTATAACTTACATTTTGCACTTGCATGCGCATGGCATGTGAATGAAGCAATAGAAAGGAATAGGCATGTTAAGAATACATAATGTCAAGGTAAGGTTAGGAAAGATTAATCATCGAAAAATCTTATCACAACATTTAAATATTCGTGAAAAAGAGATTAAGAGTATAAAATTGATTAAGCAATCTATTGATGCTAGAAGAAGGAATATCTATTATGTGAATAGTTATGATTTTGAAGTAGATCATGAAGATGATTTTCTTAGATTGCATAAGAATGTTCAAAAAGTTCAGCCATATCATTATACTTATTTACCTCATAATGATAAACAAGTTATTATTGTCGGATGTGGACCTGCCGGCTTATTTTGTGGTTATGTTTTAGCGAAAAGTGGTAATAGGGTTATAATGATAGAAAGAGGTAAGAAAGTTGATGAAAGAATTAAAGATGTCGATGCTTTAATGAAACATCATATTTTAAATCCTAATAGCAATATTGCTTTTGGAGAAGGTGGTGCAGGAACTTTTTCTGATGGAAAGTTAACAACCAATGTTAAAAATGAACGTATACCCTATATCTTAGAAACATTTGTGAAGTTTGGTGCACCTGATGATATTCTGTATCAAGCAAAAGCACATATTGGTACTGATTATTTACGTCAAGTTATTGTTAATATGCGTCAAGAAATGGAAAATATGGGTGTAACCTTTATGTTTGAAACTCAGTTTGTCAATTTCAATAAAAGAGATAAAGATATTCAAGTTGAAATAAGTCAACATGATCAATTGAGTTTTTTATATGGTGATGATCTTGTTTTAGCTATTGGTCATAGTGCTAGAGATACATATGAAATGTTATCAAAGCATTTAGTGATGCAGCCTAAGCCTTTTTCAGTAGGTGTACGTATTGAACAGTTGCAATCTAAGATTGATGATATTCAATATCATGGTCATAAATCAAAATATCTTAGTGCTGCTAATTATAAATTAGCTGTGAAAGCAGATAATGGGAGAGGAGTATATACTTTTTGTATGTGTCCTGGGGGACAGGTTGTTCCTTCAATGAATGAAGAAAATATGATTTGTATTAATGGTATGAGTTATCATAGCAGGGATTTAGAAAATGCAAATAGTGCGATATTAGTGAGCATTACGCCAGAGGATTTTGAGAGTGATGATGTTTTAGCGGGAATTGATTTTCAAAGAAATTTAGAAAAACAAGCTTTTGTATTAGGTGGAAGTAATTACCAGGCACCTGTACAATTAGCTTTGAATTATATATATGATGAACATAAAGCGTTTGGTCAGGTAAAACCTAGTTATTTACCTGGAGTTAAAGAAGCTGATCTTAATAGATTGTTTCCACCATTTATTAATGAGAGTTTAAAAGATGGATTAATAAAAATGAATCAAAAGATGCCAGGTTTTATTGATGAATCTACTATTCTTACAGGTGTGGAAACACGTAGTAGTTCGCCAGTAAGGATTGTTAGAGATGAACATTATCAATCATCAATAAAAGGAGTTCATCCCATTGGTGAAGGGGCAGGATATGCTGGTGGTATTATGTCTTCAGCGATAGATGGCATTATATGCGCAGAGAAGATACTTTTAAATGAGGAGTGAGAGCATGTATATTATTATTATTGGATTAGGTAAAGTCGGACAGTTGCTTACAAAGTATTTAGCAGATGAAGGACATGATGTGGTGGTCATTGATACTAATTCGCAAAAAGTTGAAAGTATTGTTAATATTTATGATGTTATGGGAATTTGTGGTAATGGTGCGAACTTTGATATTTTACAAAGTGCTGAAGTTGAAAGGGCAGATGCTGTTATCTCTGTTACGACTTCTGATGAATTAAATATTCTTTCAGGTCTTATTGCTCATAAAGAAGGGGCTAAGAATGTTATTGCTCGTGTTAGAAATCCTGATTATTCATCTCAGCAATCTTATATTCGTGAAGAATTAGGTTTTTCAATGATTGTCAATCCAGAACAAGCTGCTGCTGATGAAATAACACGTATGATCATGTTTCCAGCTGCTGCAAAAATAGATACATTTGTGAATGGAAAAGTTGAACTTATTGAACTTAAAATTGATAAGAAAATCAAACTTCATAGTGTTGCTTTAAATCAATTATCTAAAGTCACAAAAGCTAAAGTATTGATTTGTGCAGTTTGCCGTGGAGAAGAAGTTTTTATTCCTGATGGCTCATTTGTTTTAAAAAAAGGAGATCATATTTACGTAACTGGACTTCATAAGGATTTGACGAGGTTTTGTTTAGATGCTGGTTTTATGAGTGAAAAGATCAAGAATGTATCTATTATTGGTGGTAGTAAGATTACTTATTATCTAACAAAGCAATTGGCTGTTTTAGGAATTAAGACAAAGATCATTGAAAATAATCATCAAAGATGTATCGATTTATCTCAGAAGATACCTTATAGTATTGTTATTGAAGGGGATGGCAGTGATAAAGAGGTATTGTTAGAAGAAGGAGTTCAATTAAGTGATGCTATTGTTACTTTAACTGGTATGGATGAGCAAAATATTATTTTAGGTTTATTAGCTAAGACTTTAGGTGTTAAAAAAACTATTGCTAAGGTGAATCATATTAATGCGACTAATTTTATAGATCAATTGGATGTTGATAACATTATTGATCCAAAATCTATAGCTGCATCGCAAATTATAGGTTATTTAAGATCTAAATTAAGTTTAGATGAAAAATCTTCTGTTATCACTTTACATAAGATTGTTAA
>JAJQGQ010000131.1 GCA_021200395.1 Erysipelotrichaceae bacterium | reverse complement strand
GATGCTTTAATACTAAGTATGTATAACCTAATTGATTCATTGGTGTTTTAAGACAATGAATATCTAGTGCTTCATTTAAATATGTTTCTAAAATTGGTATAAATTCATTAATAACTTCATCTTTATTTGTTTCATATAAACCTATTTCTATATAATAGATAGATTGTGATTCATAGTATTTCTTTAAATGAGCTATTTGGAAATGATAACCCTCCATATGATCTATCATATGACTCTCTTCAATATGACCAACAGATAATTGATTAGAGAATTGATGAAAGACATTGTTTAATAATGAAAATTGATGATAAAGATCTTTTTTCATAGTTGTATATTCTTGTTGAATACGTTTAACTTTACGATAACCTTCTTGATATGAGTTAATGGTTTCATAGTATTTTTTAGGATCTAAGCAATAATTATCTATAAAATCTTTATCTTGTTCATTATAGTGTGACTGTAACCCTTTATTCATTAACTTTACAAGGCGATTGGGTCCATATTTTTTATGAAAACACGTTTGATTACTAATACAGTCACTACATAAATCTTCATATATATAACCTATATATTCTAAGGAGTGATTATGAGGTGATGCTTTAGCAAATAACGATGTCATTTCATCAAATAATTGACAAAAAGAATCAACTTGCTTAGACAATTGTTGTTTTAAAGTCATTTCCTGATAGCTAGATGATAACAAAGATGATATGTGCTTCATAGGTAATATCACAAATATAAGAGCACTAGATACAACCATAATACCATGATAAGTATAACTAAAATCAAGAAAAAATGGTAATATGAGATGAGATAATAAATATAAAGCTGCTATTCCTATTTTCCCTTTATATTTTACCATATAAAAGAAAAATAGAGGTAATATCATAGCTAATATATCATCTTTATAATCCATACTAATCAAAAGCATAAGCAATGCACAATAAAACAAACCAGGCATCACATCATCCAACGCTTCATGATAAATCATCATTAAAATAAAAATACGCATTAAGACTAAGGTAATAAAAGAAGAATAAGATAATAAACTCATCATACATATAAATATTAATACAGATAATGCCTTTAATCTTTCGTGAGTTAATAATTGAGCATCGCCATGCATAAATAATGGTGCTAAGTAAATAAATATCATGGTATTAATATATGTCAATATAGTTAATAACAAAGTTGATAATAAATCAATTTGAATATAAGCATAATAGATGCCTCCTATAAGTGTTAATAAGTAAGGAACATATCTGGCTTTCATTGATTGAAACAATTGACAAAACTCTAATAAAATAAAACTAATAAGACAAATCAATAATATCTCATAATGTCCCTGTAAAAATAAACCTGGTAACAACCCAACAGTAAAACAAAGTAATGCTAAATAACCACACATAAAACTTAAATAAAACAAAGGTAAAACAAAAAGCAATGACGTTTGATCAATAGTTACAATTGATAATAAAAAAGATATGATGGACATATATACTACAAATTGAATTCTTATTTTCTTAACACGTCCTGGATTTAATAACAGTTCCATAATTTCACCTCTCAAAAGCATTATAGAGGCTTATCTATAAATTATTTGTCATATTAAAAAAGAGTTTTAAGAAACTCTTTCATATTAATCATTTATAATATTTTTTGTTGGAGATAACATTCTTTAATATAACTTCTTGGTTGCCAATATATCGGTAAAGAGACATCATCAATATATTCACATATCCATGATTTATAAACTTCTATAAGTTTACTTATCCAATGAACTGCCTCAGATATATCTATTATTAATCTTGAATATACTTCTCCAGAATCCCATATTTCTAAAGTTTGTGTTTTTGATAATTCATTAGCATCAGGAATATGATATAATTCTTTAATTTCATAAGTTGATTGCTCCAATGATTGACAATGGAATATATCAGCATAATCATAAATATGTTGAATACCATCTTGGCCTAAATAATCAACAACATGAGATTTTTGTAACCCTGTAGTTTGAGAAAGTGACTCAATAAGACTACATGTATAAAACAAACTATTTTGATTCATATTTTACCTCCCTAGCTTCAACAAAACTTATAGTTTTTAAGGCGGATATAGTATGAAAATAAAATTGATGAGTGGGATGTTTAAACTTAGCCAGCAATAAAAATTCCTCTTTATCCATAAGACCATTTAAATATCTCTCTACATAATTATAAATAGTATCATCTGCCATCGGTCCCTCTACTATATCATACGAATGAGTTTCACCATTTCTACAGCGTGCAATAAAATCTAGCCATTCGTCGTTAACCTCTGAAAAAACTTTAATATTTAAATTTTCATTTGGTATATATTCATATATATTCACATATCCATTTTTCTTGAATCTTGTTGCCCATCTTTCTGCTTGATTTTGCATAGTTTTACAATAAAATCCCCAAGCAAAATCTTTTGTGAATCTTGTTTTTCTTATTTCTGGTTCAGGTACTATCTCACGGCTTCCATGATACAAAATCATTCTACCACCTCTTTCTAAATCTAATTATAACACATCATTTTTATTTATGGAATTTAATGATTAATGTATTATTTTTAATTTAATAAATCCTAAAATTCAAAAAATAAAATTCCTTAAATTATTTGTCATATAAAAAAAGAGTTCAAAAACTCTTCTCATTATTCATACAAAGATTATTAATCTTCTCATTATCCACCATTTCAATAATATCTTCACCACTACCAATCACTCTTACACCATAACAAGTAACATTTTCCAATGCATGATTATATAATTCATCCAATGTATCATCAACTATATAAGCAGCAAAAACTGACGAAGATATCATATTCATAAAATCACTATGATCTTTGAGTAATTTTAGATTCGAGATATACGATTGTTTGATGGTATCAGCTGTAATGACGTTATTAGAAAGTATAAGGTTTGGATAGTTTGTGTCGATATTTTTGATTAAATCAATATCAGCGTATTTGCTATCAAGAAGTGATAAACCAATAGGCCAATCATAGTTATCCACATGATCCAATGCTAACCAGATAAACTCTAATTGATCATATTTCACCATCATTTCAACTATTTCATCTAATGTCTTTTCTTCTCCAAAACTAAGCGATGCATCTAAATAATCAGTAGTTTTAACTTTATTATAAAGATCATTATCTTTTTCAATATAATTAATATTGTATAATTCCCCAGGTAACATAAATTCATTAGCTGTACCAGTAAATATATCTTCATAAGCTTCATCTAATTCAACAAAAGTTGTTGTGAAAGCATTAGATTCATTAACAATAAATTTAACTGTTGTTGTAGAAGTATCTCCTTGTTTATAAAAATAATCAACATAAGCATTAGTTTCATAACTTCCAAAACCCATGGATGTACATTCATCATCGATAACAATCTCTAATCCAGGATATTGCATTTCAAGTATTGTAGTAAGTAGATATCCATATTCTAAGTTTTCATCACTATCAAATATCTTTTCTTCGTTATTTGGATTATAACTGGTATTCGTTGTATAAAAGTGTGTCCCTATTATAGCAATTACTACAACAATCACAACAATCAATATTTTCCTTTTCATATGTATCCCTTCTCTGATTTAAAGAGTCCTAAAACTCAAAATAGAATAGGACTCCTTTTTCTGTGTTTTCCACATCATATTTAAATTGATGTAAATCTAAAACTGCTCGACATATTGATAAACCTAACCCTGTGCCTTGATCACTTCTAGATTTATCTACCTTATGGAATGACAACCATATCTTTTCTAATTCATCTTCAGGTATTTGTTTCCCTTCATTTTCTATTTCAAAGCGATGCTTTGTAAGTTTAATAGTAACAGTATGACCTTCATCAGTATAATGCAAAGCATTGCTTATAAAATTAGATATAACCATTTCCATCTTAAATTCATCAGCTTCAATTTCACATGTATCTAAATATGTTTTTAAATGAATATGTTTTTGATTAAATAGATGTGTCATTGATTCTATTGTATCATCCACAATATCTAATAAATCAAATGTAGAAAGATCAAGATTCACATTTTCAGATTCTAGTTTTGATAAATCGAGCATTGCTAAAACAAGCTCATTAATACGTTTTGTTTCAGTTTGAATGATTTTAATATATTCGTTACGTTTTGTTTCATCATTTTCTAATTCTATTAATTCACTAAAACCATTGATAATACCTAATGGTGTTTTTATTTCATGCGTAAAGTTAGAAGTAAATTCTTTTCTGATGGCTTCTAATTCATTCGCGCGTTCAATTTCTTTTTGTAGATTTTCGATTGTTTTCTCTAGTTCTTCACTCATCTTTTTGATATCCCTTGATAAATCACCTAATTCATCATGTCTTGATGTATCAATAGGATAATCAAATTCTTTTAAAGTTAAGTGTTTTGTAGTGGTTTCAATCTTTTTGATTGGTCTAACCACCATATATGCAATCATAATAGATATAATAACAATAAATAATAAAACCATTAAATAAGTAGATGAATTATCTAAAAAATAACTTGAAAATGAATTTAAAAATAAATCATCATATTCGGTAACAACAAAAAGATATCCACATGTAAGATCATCATCCGTATACTCTTTTCCATCTTCAACTGAACTCCAATCTTCTAAACGCATAACAACTGTAGAATATGTTTTATCCATATATTCCATATTCTTAATTAAGTAATAATCAGCATATAGATAACCAGAATTAACTGTTATTTGAGAATCTAACAATGTACTATCAAATGTATCTGAAAGATAATTATTGTTAATGGCATTTTGAATAAAAGCTATTGAATAAGAATAATCCTGAATAATACAAGATGATTCTTGTATTATTTCAGTATATGAAGATAAAATATTAGTTGTAATTTGTGTGACAAATGTTATCTCTAAACTATCACTAGAGTATGAACTTAAAACACCTTCATAGGATGTAATATTTTCTGTATTAACTCCTTCACTATATTTTTGAGAATAAACAGAAAACGAGTTGCCTTCACTAATAATATATAAGCCAAGAATTTCAACGTTTTTTAGAGTATCTTCATTCTTAGGTTTTTTACCATCTATATCTTCTGGCTGATTTTCTATTAAATCAATACTTACATATGCCTGTGCTGATGTGTTTTCAAGTAAAAAGTATTCTAATTCAGAAATAGTTTCTGCATTATCCCAATCCAAATTTGTTAGAGTGGATAATTCAATACTTACTGTTTCCTTAACATCACCAGTACTTAAGATAGTGATGGTAGGACTTTCTATACCTTCTCTTGATACATCAATAATATTTCCCTCTTTATCTGTTAAACACTTTATTTTTGTTGTATCACCAGACAAGGCAAAATTATATGCTCTTTGAAAAGTTTCGCCTGTCAGATTCACTTCATTAATTGCTATATTTTCTGCATAAGATTTCGCAAATTTATCCAATTGTAAAACAATAGATTCGGCATTTGCTTCCACTGTATTTTTCATGTAACGATCTATACCTAAACGCATCTCATTAGCCACAACAAACAAAAAGGCAAAGAAAACAACTGTTGTTATTTTAACTATAAGACTTACATGAATATTTTGAAATCTTTTCATAAATTATCCTTTACTTCAAACATATATCCAAGTTTGACAACTGTTTGAATATATGGAGATGCTTCTGCAAGTTTTCTTCTTAGTTTTTTAATATATGTATCAACAATACGTTGATCACCATAATAATCATAACCCCAAATTTTATCTAATAATTGATCTCTTGTTAATATTTTTCGTTTGTTTTCGATTAAATATAAAAGTATTGAATATTCTTTATAGGATAAATTAATTTCTCTATCATTAACTAATACCCCATGCGTATCTTCATCAATCGTAATGATACCTTCATGAATAACTTTCTTTTGAACGTTTTTTTGTACTCGTTTAAGTAGTGCTTCACATTTAGCATATAATAGTGAAGGTGTAAAAGGCTTGGATATAAAATCATCCGCTCCCAACGCAAAGCCTTTTAACTTATTATCATCTTCACTAAGTGCACTAATAAAAATAATGGGTACATCACTTTTTTCCCTTATTAACTGACATACTTCATAGCCATCAATTCCCGACATCATAATATCTAATAAAACGATATCAATACTATCATCCATGTAATCAATTCCCTC
>JAJQGQ010000003.1 GCA_021200395.1 Erysipelotrichaceae bacterium | reverse complement strand
GTTCATACACAACATTTTCTACAATAACCTTAGCATCAGCAGTCCCTAGCTTTGATTTAACCTGGCCTTCAAATTGTAATAAAGATTCAGGTATTTTTACTGATATGATTGCAGTTAAACCTTCTCTAACGTCACTACCTTCTAATTTTTTATCTTTTCCCTTAAGTAAATTATATTTTTTTGCATACTCATTAAAAACTTTTGTCAAACCTGATTTAAAACCAGTTTCATGAGTACCTCCATCACCAGTTCTAACAAGATTAACAAATGATATTAAATTTTCATGATAACTATCAGTAAATTGCATCGCTACTTCGACTTCAATAGGATGGGATGTATCATCAAAAGAAATCGTAGGATGAATCGCATTCTTATCTTCATTTAAATAAGCTATAAATGCTTCTAAACCATCATTATATTGATAACTTTCCTGTTTACCACTACGTTCATCAATAACGACTATTTCAATTCCTTTTAATAAAAAAGCACTTTCTCGCATACGTTCACAAATCATTGTATAATTAAATTGAATTGAAGTAAATATATCTTTACTTGGCAAAAAATGAATGGTTGTCCCTGTTTTATTGGTTTTCCCTAAAGTTTTTACAGGATAAATCTTTTTTGCACCATCAGCAAATTTTTGTTGGGTAATTTTACCATCACGATAGACAGTAACTTCCAGCCAATCACTTAAAGCATTGACTACTGAAGAACCTACACCATGAAGACCACCTGATGTTTTATAACCACCATCTTCATTAAATTTACCACCAGCATGTAAAACTGTTAAAATAACTTCGGTTGTAGGTCTTCCAGAAGAATGCATGCCTACTGGCATACCTCTTCCTTCATCTTCTACTTTTATGCTATTATCCTTACCAATAGTTATTGTAATTTTTTTACCATAACCAGCAATAGCTTCATCAATTGCGTTATCTACAATTTCCCATACCAAATGATGCAAACCTCTTTGATCAGTTGAACCAATATACATACCTGGTCTTTTTCTTACTGCTTCTAAACCTTCAAGTATGAGAATATCTTCTTCTCCATAATGATTTTTTGCCATGTAGATGCCTCCTTTGTCATTTTTTGTAAAACATACTCTATTCAATATAATATCTTTCAATTTAAATGTCAACTTATGTTTATCATTGATTTTTTTTGTCATTTAGGTATAATTGAGCAAAAGGAAGTGAAGATATGAATATTTTTATATATATTTTATTGGTTATCATGAGTTACCTTTATGGTTCTATCCCTTTTGCATTAGTGATTGGAAAAGTATTTTATCATACGGATGTTAGAAATAGTGGCTCAGGAAATCTTGGTGGGACAAATGCTGGCAGAGTATTAGGTAAAAAAGCTGGTTTGGCAGTTATTGTCCTAGATGCTTCTAAATGCTGTATTTCAATTTTAATTTCTAGTCTTGTTGCTCAATATTTTCATTTAAATGGTGATATTATTTATTTATCAGCTTTAGCTTGTGTTATAGGTCACTGTTATCCTATTTTTGCGGAGTTTAGAGGGGGTAAGGCGGTATCTGTAGCTATTGGTTATGCTTTAATGACAAATCGTATTGCTTTTGTTGTGGCATTGGTTATATTTATGATAACTTTATATTTATCAAAATATGTTTCCCTATCTTCTATTTTAGCAGCTGTTTCTATTGTGATTATTTCTCCGCTTATCGGTTATAGCACTATAGGTGTTTTAACTAATATTGTCATTGTTGGTTTACTTATTTATAAGCATAAAGCGAATATTCAAAGATTACTTAATGGTACTGAAAATAAAATCACATGGATGTAAAAAAGACCAAATGGTCTTTTTTAGTTATAAATATCTTCCATCCTATGAGGTAAATAATCATGCTTGTTGTAGTAAATAAGATGATAATCATTCCTATATTCGACAAGCGTTAAAGAACATCCATCAACAACTGGATGATTAATTTTAATATAATCTTTTTTATCAAGATGCAACATAGTAGCCAATAAAACAATAAAATACATACCATGTGTCATAACTAAAATTGAAGAATTTGATTCAAGCTTTTCAATATCTTTTAAAAAACTTTGACATCGGCGAATCACATCATCGTATGATTCACCACCAGGAATACGTTCAAATTTTTCTGGATGATTCCATAAATCATCATATATTTTTTTATCGTTATCCTTTAACTCATGAATTTTTTGACCTTCAAGTTCACCAAAATCCATTTCCATTAAACGTTCATCTTTAATAATTCTTGATTCATCAAAAAGTAGACATGCAGTATCATAAGAGCGTTTTATTGGACTAGCATAGATATAGTCAAAATCTAAATGAGATTGATTTAAATATTCTTTTAAAGCATATGCATTGGCTTTACCATCTTCGCTAAGTGGAGAATCTCCTCTACCTTGCAGTCTTAATTCAGTATTCCAAATCGTCTTAGAATGACGAGTTAAATATATATTCATAATAAAAAAGGGAATTCCCCTTATTTACTATATTGATCTTCAACACTTTTCATGATTCTTTTAATTTGTGCTTCAGATGGTTTACGTCCCATTTCCATAAACATGGCACGAATCATTTTCTCATTAATAGGTGGATTATCTCTTAATTGTTTTTTAAATAAATAACGAGATAAGAAGAAACCTATAGCCATACCTGCAATGGCACCAATAAATCCATATAACATTTTTCAATCCTCCATTTCAAACTCCAAGATATTATAACAAGTTTCTTTTCATTTGTAAAACTAATTATGAAAGAAACATATAAAAGTTATGCGAAAAACTCTTTAAAATATCAAAAATATCATGTTTTTGTCCACTTTCTTCAACCTCTATATCATATTCATTCATCTTAATTTTAATAATATCATCACTTAATTCATTTTGTAACATATGAATACCATGAAAATAACAATAATCATTCCTATCTTCAAACATTTCTAATAATTTCTTTTTACCTATATGAATAGGTACAAAAATATTTTCTATTTGTTTTACACTATAACAATCCTTTGGTAAATCATATACCCATTCAATAAAATGGGGATAATATGTCACTAAATCTTCATATTCATCTTTTAAATAAACAATCTTATATTTCATATACTCTCACCCATTCTTATTATAAATGATATTTATTACATATAATGTCAAAAAAAGAAATGTAATTGAATTACATTTCCAAATATTTTTTGACAACATTTTCAACTGTGAAACCATAATTTTCAATAATTGTAGCAGCTGGTGCACTCTTGCCAAATTCATTGACACTCATCATTTGACCATCTAAACCAATATATTTATACCAACCAAAATCACTGCTCATTTCAATTCCTAAACGTTTACGAATATGAATAGGTAATATGCTTTCTTTATATTCATTTGTTTGTTTATCAAATAAATCCATTGATGGCATAGATACAACACGGACATCATGCCCTTTTTCTAATAGAATTTTTTGAGCTTTCATAGCTAAGGAAACTTCACTACCAGAAGCAATTAAAATACCTTCTAGTTGATCTTGTTCAGGAGAAACAACATAAGCACCATGACATACATCTTCATAAGTAGCATGAGTCACATTTTCGACATTTTGACGTGTCAATATTAAAGCTGTTGGTTGATCTGTTGTTTCTAAAGCCTTTTTCCATGCTGCACACATTTCATAAGTATCAGCTGCTCTAATGACTTGTAAATTGACCATTGAACGAAGCATTGGTAATTGTTCAATTGGCTGATGGGTTGGACCATCCTCACCAACTGCAATAGAATCATGAGATAATGGTAAAATGATAGGTAATTTCATTAAACATGACATACGCAATGCAGCTTTAAAATAATCACTAAATACCAGGAAACCTCCAGAGGCAACTTTTAAGCCTTTATGTAAGGTTATGCCATTCATAATACAAACCATAGCAAATTCACGAATACCGAAATAGAGATTTCTACCCGCATAATTATCACAACCAAATTGTCCACCATCTTTAATAACCGTTTTTGTGGATGAGGCCAAATCAGCTGTTCCTGATAAGAAGTTTGGATTTTGCGCCGCAATCTCATTAATGATTTTTTCACTTGTTACACGTGTTGCTTCACTTGATCCTTCTTGGACATTATTAATAAATTCATCGTAATTGAAATGATATTTTTCATTAATAGCATCTTCTAACTCTTGGGCTTCTAGAGGATATTCTTGTTTATATTTATTGAAAAGATTGACCCATTTCTTATAGCATTTCTGCCCTCTTTTTTTCACCTTATGATCAAAATCATCATAAACTTCCTGTGGCACGTAAAATTCATCATAGTCAAAACCATATGAAAGTTTGGCATTCTTACCATCTATTTCTCCTAAAGGTGAACCATGAACAGTATTAGTACCTTGATTAATAGAACCATATCCAATAACTGTTTCAACAATTATAAGAGTTGGCTTAAAAATATCTTTTTTAGCTTTCTTTAAAGCTTTTGATAGAGCTTCTGTATCATTACCATCATCAACACATAATACTTGCCATCCCATGGCTTCAAACCTCTTCTTAACATTTTCACTAAAAGCCAATTCAGTAGGTCCGTCTAAAGTGACATGATTAGAATCATATAATACAATAAGTTTTCCTAAAGATAAATGACCAGCTAAAGAAGCCCCTTCATAAGTCACTCCTTCTTCCATATCTCCATCACCACATAAAACATATGTATAATGATCAACAATATTATAATCCTTCTTATTATAGCGATTTGCTAAATAACGTTCAGCCAAAGCCATTCCGACAGCTGTTGGTATACCTTGCCCTAAAGGACCACTAGAAGCATCCACACCATCAGTAACACGATATTCAGGATGTCCAGGTGTTTTACTTTCCCATTGTCTAAATTGTTTTAAATCATCCATTGAGACATCAAATCCAGATAAATGAAGTAAACTATATAATAAAGCAGATGCATGACCACTTGCAAGCACAAAACGATCACGGTTAAACCATGAAGAAACACTAGGATTAACTCTTAATTCATTGGTAAATAAAGTATATAAAGCTGGGGCAGAACCCAAAACCATTCCTGGATGCCCTGATTTTGCCTTGTTGATCATATCAATACCTAAAGATCTGATTGTTGCAATTGATAATTCTGATTGATTCATTTTCTTCCTCCTCAAACATACTATAAAAACAAAAAAACTCTCAACCATAAGGGCGAGAGATATCATCTTCGTGTTACCACCTTAATTTATCTATATATCACTATATAGACCTTACTAAGTACGCCTTAAAAAGGTACATACTCTAATGCTTTAACGGGCATATCCGGACAAGCCTACTCTTATTTCAGTTGTCAACTCCAAGATGAATTCAACTATCTCCTAACATCTCTTTACACCATCCAGAAACTCTCTTTGCTTATTCAATAGTCTATGCTTCTTTTCACAGTATTTACTAGTAGTTTATGACAATATTTTATGACGAATAAGATTATTTGTCAACTTATTTTAAAAAAATCATCATCACTAATTGATGTTTTTCTCCCTTTTTAATTTTTCTGGAGTAATATCATTACCCTTTTCATCAACAACCTTAACAGACTTCAATTGTTGCTTAAAACCACTTCTAAAAGCTTCAAGATATTGTTGCCTTAAAACCTGTTGTCTTGCCTTTTCTTCCTCATTTAAGCCAACAGTTTTACTTTTATGTGCCAATGAATTAATTTCAGCAATTAACTTATCATCTATTCCTGCCATTTTTTCCTCCTCTTAAAATCAATCTTAAGCATAATCATTTATCAAAAAAAGTCAAGAAAAAAACCTAAGAGTGTTTTTAGATTAACCCCTGTTATGTTCAGGTGGGTATCTTGTGTCTAATTTTAGGATTCCTATTCGTAGAAAGGCTTTCAACACCACTAAACAACAATCAGATTCCCGTATCTATAGCGTAGGAAATACATATATTCTCTTAGGTCAATCTCATTATATCATAATTTAAAAAGATGTAAACCACCTTTGGGGGTAAGATTTTAAAAAAATAAATCTTTATTAATTTGATAAAATTATATAGTTTTTTATATAAAAATTGGAATAATTAACTAATATTTAGAATATTTATAAATATAATTTATCTATTTAGATAATATTCTAAATTTAATAAATATAATTTTTAAAATTTATATTTATGAAAAGAATATACTTTATTAGATT
>JAJQGQ010000163.1 GCA_021200395.1 Erysipelotrichaceae bacterium | reverse complement strand
ATACTATTGATTGTATTTTGTTTAGTTCCTTTTTAATTTGCAATTGATAAAAATATAGTAGGATATTGATTGATATAAGAAGCGTATTCAGTTTCCATGATTTTAGTACCTTCAAAAATTTCTTTTGAATCTTTGGTAATATCAAAAAATTCAGCCATCATAGACATATTAAGTGTTTTGCCAAATCTTCGAGGTCTTGTAATTAAAGAAATCCATGTACCATTATCATCAAGAAATTCTTTAATCATAAGCGTTTTATCAACGTGATAAAGATTTCGTTCCTTTAACGTTCTAAAGTTCGAAATACCAATAGGTATATTTTTTTTCATTTGAATCAGCTCCTTAAAACCATTATAAACTATTTTAATCTTTTATGAAACGATGAATTTTCATACTATTCCACTTCAATATGCAATGAACTACCTTGAGTAGATTTTTCTACAACAATTTGTGTTGGTATACGTTCTTTTAATTCATCTACATGGGATATGATACCAATAACCTTATTATCATTTTTAAGTTCCATCAGCACTGATAAAGCTTTATCAATCGATTCACTATCTAATGAACCAAAACCTTCATCAATAAATAAAGTATTAAGTTCAATACCACCTGCATAACTTTGAATCATCTCTGATAAACCTAAAGCTAAAGATAATGCCGCTTTAAAAGATTCACCACCAGATAAAGATTGAATATCACGCATCGTACCTGTTTCATAATCCATAACACTTAAATCTAAGCCTTGTTGTTTTGTTCCTTTGGTGACGACTTTACGATGAAGCGTAAAGCGTCCCTGACTCATCTTAATCAATTCCACATTGGCATATTCTAAGATATGTTCAAAATAAAATGAGAGGACATATCTTTCAAAAGATAATCTTTGACTATTTTTACCAGAAGTATAATCATAGAGATCTTGATAGATTGTATATTTATCAAAGATTTCCTGATTACTTTGATATTCTTTTTCTAAAGCATGAATATGTTCATTATTTTTATGATAACGATGATGAAGCGTATTGTATTGTTTGAATTTTTCATCTTTGATTGTTTCTAATTCTTGAAGTTTTAATTCTTCTTTTGATAAATCTACCATTTGGATATCTTTCGTCTTTATTTTAAGCTGAGAAATTTGATCATAAAGACTTGATTTTTGGATATAGTAGTTTTGATATTGTTTTTCATAGGTAGATAGCTGATTTTGTTTAGTAGCATAATGTAGATAGTTGTCTTCATTATCGAAGTTATGACTAATAAAATCGTTATAAGCTTTGGTATCATCTTGAAGTTGTATTGATAAGGTATCAAGTTTTGATGATAAAGTCTTCTGTTGATTATCATATAAAGAGATATCTTGTTTGGTTTGATGATAGTTGTCTTCTTTTTGTTTAATATCTGTTATAAGTGTATTGTATTGAAGTTGATAATCTTTAATGATGGTATCAAGTTTATCTTCAATATGGTTATATTGTTTTTTGAGTTGTTCGATATGATTAATATTAACAGATATTTGGTTTTCCTGTTGAATAATGTTATTTCTAATGCTTTCTAGTTCATCCTGGTATTGTTGTAAGGTATCTTTGTCTTTTTTAAGTGATTTTTCTAAGCGTTTTAAGTAATTGACATCAGTATGACGTTTTTGGTAGGTTTTTTCTTCTTCCTTAATTGTATTAGTAATATCAGATAATAAATAGATAAATACTTGTTTAGATAATTCTTCTTCTATGGATAATTGATTCTTTAAAGCATTGATGCTTCCTTGGAGTTCATTAATTCTTTCATTTTGCGATAAAACCTCCTGATAAGCTTCTTCTTTATCAGCTTGGGCTTTTTCTAGCTTTATATTAAGTTCTTCTAGTTCACTAGCTGATAAGACATGGGATGAAAGGGTTGCTAAATGAGGATGGTGCAAAGAGCCACATACAGGACAAGGATCATTTTCTTTTAAGTTTAAAGCCATAATACCTGCTTGTTGGCGTCTATAGTTTTCATCTTCTTGTTGAAACTTATGATAAAGATTTTGATAAATGGTCGCTTTTTGTGTATATTTATCAGCCAAATCATAGTGTTGGTCTTGCATACGTGTTAGTTGATCAAATAATTGACTTAAATCATGAATCGCTATACGTGTTTTATTTTTTTCTTCTACCATTTGTTCACTTCTTTGGAGTTCTAACTGTAATTGTGGTAAAGTATCTACATTTTCTTGATCACGATCCATACGATGCTTTAGTTTTTCAATCTTTTTTCGTTGATCATTGAGTTGATCAATACTTTTATCATGTTGTAATTGCAAGTCTTTGACTTGTTTTTGCAGATTTTTGTATTCTTTTTGATAATGTTTGGTTTGTTTATATTCATTGAGTTTTAAGAATATATCGTCTTTTTGTTTGGTTAAAATAGGGACTTGTTGATAATCTTGTTCTATTTGAAGCATATCGTGAGTTAATTGATCTAAGGTTGTCATTGTTTTATGAAGTGATTCTTTAGTATCGTTGTATTCTTTATGCGTTTGGCGATAAGTCATAATGATAGGTTGATTTTTTTCTATGATTTTGAGTTTATCAATGTCCTGTTTTAAAATTATCATGGAATCTTCTTGCGTAATTAGTTTTTGATAGGTGTTTTGGGTTTTCTTTAATTCTATGAGGTTTTGATTGTTTTGTTTTTGTTGGTAATAGTCTTTAGATAAATCATCATAGGCTTGTTTAGTAGTATTGTAGTCTTGTTCATATTGCTTGAGGGTAAGATGAAGTTTTTCATTTTCTTCTTTACTTTGTTCAATATAGGAAGGATGAAAGTCTTTTTTATCCTGTTTAAATGTTTCTCCTAAATCAAGCAATGAAAAGCGTGTAGATAAGCTTTGATAAGATAATTGATAAGCTTCTTTATATTTTCTTGTTTCTTCTTGTAAAAGCTTTTCAAATGTTACTAAAGAATCACTATGAAAGATATGTCTTAAGACTTTTTCTCTTTCTTCAGAAGAAGCATAAATCAGTTTAGTAAACTCACCTTGAGCTATCATCACTATTTGTTTGAATTGATGCACATCAACCCCTAATAATTGATTGATTTTATGATTAACTTCTTTGATACCTTCAATAATAATATCATCATATGCTAAAGTCGCATTAGCTTGTTTTGGTGTTTTATAGCCTTGACGCATATATGTAGGTGATCTTTTAATAGTATAAATTTTTTGATGTAATTCAAAGATCATTTCGACATAAGTTTCATCTTTAGCAGAAGCAAAATCACTACGGAAATAAGCTTGTTGGCGATTACTACCTGATGCACAACCATATAAAGCAAATGTTATTGCATCAAAGATAGTTGTTTTACCCGATCCTGTAGGGCCACTAATAAGATAGAGACCATGATCCATCATTTGTTCAAAATCAATGACAGTTTTATCTTTATAAGTCATAAAAGCATTCATGGTTAATTTAATGATTTTCATAGTCTCCACCACTCTTTTCTAATAATTGTTGAACAACTTCTATTTGTTTCGTTGATAGTGCTATACCTTTTACATCTTCATAAAAGGTTTTAAATAAGGATAATTGATCTTTTTTTTCAAAATTCGTTATTTGTTTGGCAGATACTTGTTGATTTAATAGATGGGTATAAGTAATTTGTAATAAATAAGGATAGAGGATACGTAAGCGATCTATAGCATGAGGAATAATGGTTTCATCAGTTAGTTCAAATGATAAAAAATCATCTTTCTTATCAATAAAATCTGTATCCATGAATTGATTAAATGTTCCTTTATATTTATTAAGATTACGAGATGGTATCAAAGGAATAGTTTCTATTGACATAGTTTGAGTATCAACAATGGTAAATGATTTATTTTGTTTAACTTCATCAAACGAATAACGCATGAGAGATCCACAATAACGCATAGTTTCTCTAGACACTTTTTGCGGAGCATGAAGATGACCTAAAGCCACATAATCAAATGCATCAAAAAGATGGGCATCTATAATTTCACTACCACCGACGCTTAAAGGGACTTCAGATTCACTTGTTAAAGAAGAATGACCTACAAATTGATGTGTTATGAGTATATTTTTATAGTTTTTATCAATTGTTTGTTGATTCATATAATAGCTTAAAGCTTCTTGATAATCATGAATATCATCTACTTTATATAAAGCTTTAACATGGGATGGTTTAATGAATGGTAACATATAAAATCTTACATCATCAATCGTAATATAAGCCATTTCTTTTTTTAGATATGTTTCAATGTATAAACCACTTTGATGAAGAATGGAACTCGCAAAATGAAGTCTATCACTACTATCATGATTACCACTAATCATTAATACTGTTATATGATTATCAATTAAAGCTTTATGTAAAAATTCATCTAAAACATTAACTGCTTCTTGACTAGGTATGAGACGATCATAAACATCACCAGCTATAACTAAAACTTGAATGTGTTCTTGTTTCATATAGTCTAATATATTAAATAAGAGTTCTTTTTGGATATCTATTAAGGAATATTGGTGAATGACTTTTCCTAAATGGATATCTCCTATATGTACAAATTTCATTGTTGGTTTCCTTTCCATATAAATATCATTTTTTCTTTTTCTTCTTTGGTATAGAATTTCTTTAGCTGTGGAGGAATGGTTTTCGTTTCGATGTATTGAGCTCCTAGTTTCATGATTGTTTTATATGATGCCTTATTACTTGGATCACATGTAATCATATAATGATCTCTATGCACCATCTCATCTAATAATAAACAAGCCTGATAAGCATAGTAATGGCCACGATATTCTTCTTCTATCGTATAAGCAATATGACCATCAAACATATGTTCTTCATCGTCTCCTAGACGATAGACAAGTCGACCTATTTCAATATGATTAAGCATAATTAAATAAATATAATAAGGGGTATATCCTTGGGGTAAATTATTATCAATAAATTCTTCTAAAACGAGTTCCATAATGCCTCCTAATGATATTATTATAGCATTTATAAATTCTTTTTGAAACAGAGAAAACAGTTGTTATATTTTTAGATGTTCTAAATATCTACAACAAAAATATCAAACAAGAACTGCTATAACATCACTCTAATATGATAATTTTTAGTTATCTGGGATGTTTTAGTATCATAATAATACTATTCATATAAATGATAAAAATCGGTAAGATAACTTACCGATTAAATTTGATAACTTTATATGTTGCCCTATTTATATTGTATGATCTTACACTGATTTTTTTTATATTCTGTGTGACTACTATCAGCATTGTAAGTCATACCTACCAATATGATATTCTTATAATCTTTAATTTTCTCCACATAATTCTTATTAATAATTTGATCAATTGCTTCCTGTGGTGTACTATTAACTTTCAACTCTATAATAATAGCTGGATAACGTGATCTTTGTGGTATAAATATCATATCACATCTACCCTTACCCGTTGCTTCTTCTCTTTTAACTTTATAAAACTTTCTTGCATATATATAACAAACCGTCAATAAACAAGCCAAGCTATTTTCGTCATTATAGTGAAACAAATCAACTTCTTTATCATGAGCCTCTTCTATCATTTTAGCTAATATTTCTTCATCTTTATCTAGAGTAGCATTGAAGATACGCTTACTATTTCTAACAATTTCATTATAATCACCCATATCTTTTCTAGATAAAATTTTTTCAAATTTAAGCATAAGTTCATGATTAGGAATACATAAACAATCATCATGATAAGTTAAAAAACCAAAAATAACCATTGATGATAAGATTTCATCTCTAGCATCAAGATTATCATCCTTTTCTAAATACTCCATTAAATCAACTTCAACAGGTATATCTGCTACTAATTGTACAATATCATCTCGAACATCATCAACATTATCCTCTATACAATCCGCAATTTCACTCATCGGCCCTGTAGATGTCCAATAATTATCACAAAATTCTCTATCAATGGCACTAGATACACTGCGAGGATTAAAAAGTTTTTTTCCAGTACTTGTATAATATCCATCATACCAATATTCTAAATCTTCATATTTCAACTTTGGATATTGATGACATAAAGATTCAACTTCCTCTTCTGTAAATCCAAAAAATTCATCATATCTTCTATCATTTATAAAATTAAATTCTGAAAAATTATTTAAAGCTGACCCAGAAGAATACTTAACTATAGGTAATA
This sequence comes from Erysipelotrichaceae bacterium, assembly GCA_021200395.1. Taxonomy (GTDB): domain Bacteria; phylum Bacillota_I; class Bacilli_A; order Erysipelotrichales; family Coprobacillaceae; genus JAJQDJ01. The sequence goes on along the minus strand of JAJQGQ010000163.1, from coordinate 3 downwards.
TAC
>JAJQGQ010000299.1 GCA_021200395.1 Erysipelotrichaceae bacterium | reverse complement strand
AATCAATATTGAGCATCATAAAACTATCTTTATGAGGGACATCTAAATGATTGGTATTTAAGTAGCCAAAGTAATTAGCAATTGGTTCTTCAATCATATGATTGCATTTTAATTTTATATTATTAAGTATTTTCTTTAAATTTTCTTTATTTGTTTTGGTATATTCATATGGGATAACCAAAGTCAATGCATCAATAGGTTCATTTTCACTATGGTTGTTTAATTCATTTTTTATAACTATAAAATATTTTTCGACAATTTGATTGATGGTATATTTTTTATTTGATAATGAATATGTTGATCGAGGATTTTTAAATTCCTGACATAGATTATTGATAAATATAGCATTATGAGATTGTTTAGCTTTATCACCAATATTAGTATCTTTGTCTGTGATTTTTATTTTTGATTTAAATTTAAATGTTTCATGTTCATAATCTATAATTGAATTGTATTTTTTTTGTTCTAATTGTCCGTCACTTACTTTAGCAATCATATTATAAGATCCAAAATCAATCACAAAATGATTCATGATATATCACCTCACATTCCAAATGCCAGCCTTGCCTTCTTTTAAGAGCAATGGTTCTTCTTTGTCTATAATATTAATAACATAAGCATAATAATAAACTCTATGGATACAATCTTCTAATGTTTGATCATCAGTTTCATTATTTGAGTCATTAATTTCTGGTTCATATAATAAAAGATTCCATTTATCTCCTGGCTTTGTTGCTATTGTATAAATGCCTATGTTTATTAAATAATGGTTAATGAATTGAATAATATCTATAACTTTTTTATCTTTATTGTTTTCTATCAAAGCACAGAAATATTCAATATAATTAATATATGCTTCGACAATTTTTTTTAAGATCTTATAAGCATATGCAGATGCAGACATATTTGTTGTGTCTGTTTTTTGGATGGTTTTATAAGTTCTTTGCATAAGATTTATAGTTTTTTCTGATACTTCTCCATCTTTAATAGTGGTTAATTCTTGTATGAGTATCGTTAAATTATTTAATACATATTGATGATATTCTGAAATATTGTTATCTAATTGAAATATACTTTTTTCAATATAGAAATATTCTAATGTATCTTCTTTAAATTGATAAGTATTTAATTGAATAAATTGTTGATAACTTTCTGTGGCTTTACACATTACTTGATGAATATGATGATGATCTAATGTTATTATCGAATTTATAGCAACTTTATCTTGCTTTTGCAATGCAAGAAAATCATCATATGTTTGTCTTGCTTGATGACATAGCGTCAATGCCTCTGAAGGAATCATCATAAATCATCCTTTCTAACAGGTCCATTGTCTATTCCTGTATTATTTAAACGTATACTAACGTTAATAATAAATTGATTATTAATTTCTACTAACACTTCTACTTGATCATGATCATTCCCATTAACTTTGTCACTGACACGTTTACCTATATAATCAACACGATTATCATATGTTAGAATTGTATCGTTTTTTAAAAATTCCCATTGATCATAACTATGAAAAGAAATATCAATGCAACCATTGCTATTTCTTGCCTCTATTAGAGGACAACGATAAGTTGTTTTATAAGGTAATTGAGCACCTCGAGGAATGATTTCATTGACAAAATGAGATGTTCCTAAAGCAATACCAATGGTATCAGATACTTTTTGAATAATGCCTGAATAACTAATTGCACCCTTTAAATCCTCCTGATTTTCTTCATAAATTTCATGAGCAATAATAGCAGCCCCTTTACCAATCATCAATTCTTTATCAACATTACTTACAATTTTATCTTCACTACCAAAATATTGAATAAGTTTTGTTTTTATAAGTGGGATAAAAGAAGTTCCCCCAACCACTAAAACTTTACTGATATCATCCTGAGTCATTTGATTACGTGCTAATAATGTCTTTATTTTATCGATAGAATGAGTAATATGTCTACTGATTAAATTATTGAATTGATTACGAGTAATTGTTAAATTATATTGCACTTTTTGGTCATTCATTCTAAAAACAATTGGTTCATCATATTTTTCTTCACTAGACAATAATATCTTTGCCTCTTCTGCTTTGTTCTTTAATACACCTATATTATATTCATGTTCATTTTCATCTTTAAATAGACTTTGATTGTCCAAATCAAAATCCTCATTAATAAACAAATCATCTTTCCATTGAAGATAAATAGCTTCAGTTAAATCTTCACCTCCAAGATGAACATCTCCATTAGTATCAATATATTCTAAATTCCCTTGATTATTTCTTTTCAATAAAGAAATATCAAAAGTTCCTGCACCAAAATCATAAACCAATAAAGATGAATTATTCTCGATTTTTTCTTCTTCATAATCATAACAAATAGCAGCTGCTATTGGTTCCTGTACTATCACAACATCACCTACAAATCCCATAGCCCCACGACGTAGCGCTTCACATATATCTGGTCCAAATTTTGCTGGTACAGTTAATACAAGATTTTGAATTTCATCATTTTCCTCATTAAAATCATCAATCAAATTTTTTAAAAAAATACTACAAGCCTCTCTTGGACTAATATCTATAATTTCTTTATTTTCATAACAAGTAATACGATATCTACCATTTTCTATATGTCCTGTATTATTTCCCGATAATCCTCTTTTAAAACAGCGTAATAATGATTCAGGATGCATCATCCCTTTTCTTTTAGCAGGAGTACCAAAATCATAATTGTTACGTGTGTTAAAAAATAGAGATGAATTAACATAGCATCTTTCGTTTTCTTTTAGGAAGGTATAATCATTTTTACCATTAAATTTTACAATAACCGAATTCTGCGTGCCTAAATCAATACCAATTGATGAACCCTCGCTAGTAAAAAAATCCATCATTCTCTCCCCTTTCTTTTAAAGCTTACATAATTGTTCTAATTTCTCTTGATTCAATAGTTCAAATTGAATTGATTCTTGTTTACCATATTCTTCAATAATATTTTCATCCAACAACAAATTCTTATAACCCTCCATACTATCATTATGACAAACTAATATATGTCCCATATCAAACAATGTCATCGCAAATCCTAATACTTCATCACTTGGATCAATCAAAACCACTAAACTATGATCATCTAAGAAATCTTCCATTAATTCCCCCATCATGTCTAATTCAATTTCCTGTAAATTATAATCATTAATTAAGCTTCTAAGTGGTGTATTTTCATAATTATTATAGTAAATAAATATTTTGTTATTTTCACTTATTCTTTGTAGTAATAATTGAGTTATGAAGGATATACGTTTTTCTTGATTATTTGATACCACAACAAAGTTTTCATGAAAGTCTATGGTTTTATCTTTTGCTATAAGATATATACCATCATGATAATGTTCTTCATAGTATTTTTCAAATATATGACATACTTGAATATCTTTAGGTTGACTTGTATGTAGTTTTTGAAGTCCTTTTTCATTGATTTTATTGGCAAAGAAATCATATTGATTATTTAAGATATATCGATTATCTTTACCATTAATATAAATAAAATCTTGATATTGATTATTTTGAAACATCACTATTTGTACATTGTTTGGTTTTGTTTGTATAAATTCTTCAAAGCTTTGACAATGTATAGGATGATCTATAAATAACGATATAGATTGATGAGGTAATTGCTTAATTTCTTCTTTTAGTTGTGAAATAAATGTATCATTAACGATTATTTTTTCACAGTTTTTATATTCTAATGAAGAGATAAGAGATTGTGTAGAATGATAATCATAATAAATATGAATAGGTTTTTTAATACTTTCTATTAGAGTACTGAATTCTAATAATTGAAATATTTCTGCAGTTTTATCTCCTTCAATCATATAATCATTAAGCATATCTTTATAAGTGATTTTTAAATATTTATTTTCATAATGATCTTTTAATACATTTAAAATATTTTCCTGATAAGGCCATTCATCTAAATATTCATTTTTGATTAATAATTGACCTATTGTTTGCCCTGTTATCTTATTATTGAGATCCTTCTTTATAGCGTTTTCTAAATCTGTTCCTATTTGAGTTACCTGCATATTGAGATCTTCTTGGGCTTTTTTGATATCATTATTATTTTTTATCCATGAATCTTCATCGATAGCTGATAACAATTTTTGAGTCTCTTCTAATTCTCTTAAATATTTATTACAATCAAAAGCAGTTTGTGCATTTATAAGACTAGTTGAAAAATGATTAACAGTTTTATCATAAATTGCTTTATCATGACTATTATTTAAATCATAAAGATGTGAAAGAACTTCTTTGTATTCTTGGATATTTTGTTCTTTAATGGTTCGCATTTGTTGTTCAAAAATTTGTTTTTGAGTAGCATCTAAACGTTTTTCTATTTTTTCATATTGTATTTTAAAATTACTAAAGTTTTCTTTTTCTAGGTGGATTTGTGTTTGTAATTGTTGATAGTTACTATGAAACTGTTCTCGTTTTTGATTAACAACTTCATCTCTTCTATTAATAGCTTGTTGAAAAGAGGCTGTAGCGTTTTGTGAGGCTTGATTGATTGTTTCCTGTAATTGTTCTAAAGCCATTATACTTTGATTCATTGGTTTCACTCCTTGTATATCCAAATCATTGATACGTCATCATCATGGGAAAAATAGTCCACTAGCCCTAACATATCTTTTTGAAATTTTAGACGATGATGAAGATATAAGTTCTCCACTTTATCAATAAATTCTTCTTCATCTTTTAAACTACCACCACCATCACTTGTCAACATCAAACATCGTGGTAATGTATATGATACGCAAATATCCATAGAAGCATCATCATAACATAATGATTCAGGTGATATATGATGATTATTGATTAATGATAAAAATCGTTCATCTACCAAACGAGTCATACACTTACCATCACCAATATTCATTAATATCATTTTTTCGTCATTAATAATCACTATTGATAACGTTGTTCCATAAACCAAATAAATATCTTTATCTATTTGATGAGTAGGATGACTATCGTAATGCTTTTTAACAGCATCTTTCCATTCTTTGATAATTCTATTGGATAATGGACGTAAAGATTCATCATCATATTGATTGATTTTTTTCAATATATTAATAGTTGTAAATACTGCAAGTTTCGATCCATAACTTGCTCTAAAACATTGACGATCTCCATGCCCATCCGCAATAACAGCTATTACTTTATATTCATCCTGATATATCATACTATAGTCTTCACAAGGTTCTCCTTTTTGTAAATGACTTTTTTTGATATGGAGATACGGATGTAATGTGTATTGTTCTTTCATAAGTTTAAGAGTTTATTTCGAATATCATTAAATGGATCGGCATTTTGTATTTGTTGCTTCTTATTTTTATTTCTACGTTGTACAGTGGTTAAGGTGACAATATCTAGCATATCAATCAGATGTTCTAGTTTTGTGACAAAGAAGATACGATCATCTTTCTGATTAGTAAAATCCATAATAAATTGATAATTAAGAGAATCACGAAATTCTTCTTCATTCATATTTTTATCAATAATAATTGGCATAGCAATTCTTGTAGCCTTATGAAACCAAGGGTTATTTTCACACTGATTTAACATGTCTTCATAATCATCAGTAGGCATACCATCATTAATTAATAATATAATTGGATAATAATCCTGAGCATCTTTAAGAAATGTATCTGTGGTAAGTTTTTCGTTTAATTGTTGATAAAGGCAATGATAATTACTTTGACTTTCTTTCGTACATTTTAATTCATTAAAATTAAAGTTATTGATTTCTTGAGGTTTATCAATGAGCCATGTAGCTTCTTTATTAAACTCCAAAATAGCTACTGTTACTTTAGCAATGTTATGTTTTAAATCTAAATCTTTTAACTTATTCAAAGTTTCTTTAATTGCTTTATTAACAATCTCTATTTTCGTATTCATATATTTAGAAGTATCAACTGCTAAAACAAATAACATTCTCTTTTTCTTAGCACTATTGATAAGATCATTATCATCCCAAAATTTATCCATTTTCTTTCTCCTTTACTTATAATATCAATTATCTAAAATAATCCCTTTTTTTCCATGATATTCAATGATATCATGAGCTTTTAATATATATTCTTCATGCATATTCATTAATCTATGATTAATATATACTTCTTTATTTTTAATAATGACATGATTATGTTCTTGACATTCAAAT
>JAJQGQ010000020.1 GCA_021200395.1 Erysipelotrichaceae bacterium | reverse complement strand
ATATATTTTCTAATAGTTCTATTTATCATTTTATCATCTCCTATACATTTCTAAACTTCAACTTTAGTTTTGTATATTATATCATAGAATTGATCCCATGTATATAAATTTCTTTAGCAACTCGTTAAATCCTTTATCACTTCTGAAGCTATAATAAGTCCAGCAACTGAAGGCACAAACGCTGTACTGCCAGGTATATCTCTACGATCAGTGCATTTACGTTGTGTTCCAGGAGGACAGACACAATGATAACGGCAACTAATAGCCATATCTTCTAATGGATTTGTGGGCTTTTCTTTTGAATAAACAACTTTTAAATCTGTTATATTTCTTTTTCTAAGTTCATGACGCATAACTCTCGCTAAAGGATCAACAGAAGTGTCATAAATATCAGCAATTTCAAAAGCAGTAGGATCCTTTTTGTTACCAGCTCCCATTGAACTTATGACAGGTATATGATAAGCTTTTGCTTGCATAATAATAGATATTTTAGCAGTTACCGTATCAACAGCATCCACAACATAATCATAGGATGCAAAATCAAATTCATCTTTATTTTCAGGTAAAAAGAAACATTGTCTTATTTCAACATCAGCTTTAGGATTAATACTTAATATTCTATCTTTCATAACTTCAACTTTGTATTTTCCTACAGTCTGTATAGTAGCAATAATTTGACGATTAATATTAGTCACACAAACTCTATCATCATCCACTAAAACAAAATGACCTATGCCTGACCTTGCTAAGGCTTCGACTGTATATCCCCCTACACCACCAATACCAAATATGGCCACTTTCGTATTATCAAGCTTATTCATTGCCTCTTTACCATATAATAATTCTGTCCTAGAAAACTGATTCAACATACTATCACCTCGTTTAAATATGTTAATATATATAAATTTTATTGTCAATTAAAAAACAGAGTTACTACTCTGCTTCTCTCTTAGCCAAACGGTCATTTGTCCAACGTCTTACTAATTCATAAATAACGGAAAATGTTGGTAATCCTAAAACCATACCAGGTATACCAAACAATCCTCCACCCAAAGAAACAGCTAATAAAACCCATAAAGGTGAAAGTCCTATTGCTCCGCCTACAACATGAGGATAAATCAGATTACACTCAAATTGTTGTAAACAAGTAGAGAAAATGAGGAATATAACTGCTTGAAATGGATCGACTAAAAAGATAATCAAGAAATCAACAATTGCACCAATAATTGGTCCAAAATATGGAATAACATTCGTTATACCAATAACCAATGAACATATAAGTCCATAAGGAATATTCAAAATCAAACATCCTATATAACACATAACACCAATAATAACACCTTCAATGACTTGTCCAAATATAAAATCACCAAAAGTCACAGCTACTAAAGATACAAAATCACCCAACCACTCATATTGTTTTGGTTTAAAAATAGCTTTTGCCAATTTACCTAATTGTCTAAATAACATATCTCTTGATAACAAAATATAAAATGACATAATCAAACCAATAAACAAATCGATAACACCTGTAGATAAACTTGTTAAATAATCTATAATATTAGGTATCCAATTAGAAGCACCTGTAAGCAATGTATTTGTAATATCTGTTTCATAAGCTTCGATATTACTCATAACTTCTGGTGTTAAATTCAATTGAATTAACAGATCTTCCATAATAGGTTGAATATTATTAATAAGTGTAGAAGAATTACTAATAAAATTATTCATATTCTCAATAATCTGAGGAATTACTGCCACTAAAACAGCAACCACAAATAATAATACAGTAATAATAGCCAAAACTGCTGACACACGATTTCTTATAACATCATTTTTTATAGGCAGTTTTGCTTCATATAAACACATTGGCATATTAAATATAAAAGCTAAAACAACGCCAATAAAAACAGGCATAAAAACATCAATCATTGTCATGACAAATCTTATAATATATTCAAAATAAACTAACGCTAAAATCATGATTACAACAATAGCTGCTAAATGTATAAAGCCCCTAACATCTAAATCACGTATTTTTCTTGTAAAATTCATTTACATCACCTCTAAACATCCATAAATTAAGCATAACACAAAAAGCTACAACTAACAAGAGTTGTAGCTTGTTTTTCTGTTCCTGTAATTTTTATTGATGAATACGATTATTCTTTAATATAGCGATTCATGAATGATGTATTTTTTTCTAATAGCTTAAATAAAATAGCACCGATAATTAAGACTGCCACTTCACCTAAAAATACTGTAAAAGCATTGAATAAAAATGGTAAATCTAAAATAAAATATAATTCTGCACCAACAATTAGACCATTAATAATACCACCTAATATTGCTCCTACATACAAATTATTTACTTTATACATGGCAACACATGCTAAAGCAGTTGCTAATGTCCCAAAAACCATATCATAGATTCCAAGTGATGATGGAATATTGGCTAAAAAGCAACCAATAATCAGTCCTGGAAAGTATTTTTTATTATAGAAAGCCAAAAATACAAGTACTTCTGAAATTCTAAATTGAATACCCCCATAAGAAATAGCAGAACAAGCAATCGTCATAACCGCATAAACGCATGCAACCATAGCGTTTAACGCAATCATCTTTACATCAAGTTTCTTCAATTTTCATTCCTCCTTCTCAAGAACAGTGAGAAGCCAGATGCAATGCATCCTTAGTTTTTTATACTGGGTGTGCTCTCAAACCAGTTGAAAACAATATATCATTTTTATAATATAAATGCAATTTATAATTTGTGTATGCGTTATTTATTTGATATAATACTTATACTTTTTGGAGGTCATAAAATGAAATTAGGGATGTTACAAATGTATATGTCAGATGATATGCATAAAAATCAACATAAAATATTACAATATGTAGATAAAGCTCAAGATTGTGATTTATTGTTTTTTCCAGAAATACAATATTCACCTTTCTTTCCTCAATATAAAGATAAAAATGCTTCTTCCTATCTGATGTCTATCAATCATCCTTTCATCCAACAATTATCTCAAAAATGCCAGGATTATCATATGTATATATCACCTAATATCTATCTAAAAGAAAACTATAAATGTTATGATGCTTCTCTTTTCATAAATCCTTCAGGAAAAATAGAAGGTATTTCAAAAATGGTTCACATTATACAAGCAAAATATTTTTATGAAAAAGATTACTATACAGCTTCTGATGATGGATTTAAAGTCTATGATACACCATTTGGAAAAATCGGGATCGTAATATGTTTTGATCGTCATATTCCTGAAAGCATTCGTACTTGTGTTTTAAAAGGTGCAGATCTCATTATTATACCTACAGCTAATTGTAAACAAGAGGATATGACAATGTTTGAATGGGAAATAAGAGTTCAATCTATGCAAAATCAAGTATTTATTGCTATGTGTAATCGTGTTGGAGTAGAAGATTGTATGAATTTTGCTGGAGAATCATTGATTGTTAATCCAAATGGTGATATTTTATATAAAGCTAATGATCAAGAAGAATTGATTAAATATGATATTCAATTATCACTAACACAACAATATAGAAATGAAAAAACATATTTTTATGCCAGAAGAAAAGATATGTATGAGAGGTAAAACAAATGAAACGTGTTTTAGTAAAATCAGTATTTGATGCTTTCGATTATGTGATGGATCATTATTATCCTTATGATTTGGATAATTTAGCTAAGAAAAAAGATACTTATGTTGTGATATCTATTCAAGATACACATACAAATGGTTTTGGTATACAATTTTGCGAAAATAAATTTTGTAAAGGTGTATTAACACTTTATTTTGATGATATTGTTAAGGATGTTGACGGTGCTGTTTTGTTTAATGAAGAACATGCACGAAAGATTATTGATTTTATTAGTAATCATAAGGATGTTGATACGCTATTGATTCATTGTTATGCAGGCATGTCAAGATCAAGAGCTGTAGGCGCTTTTGCTGTAAAGATGCTTGGTGGTGATAATTCAGATTATTTTAAGTATGGATCACCTAATCCTTATGTTTATGAGTTATTGAATAATACATGGTTAGAAAAGCTTTTTTTTGAGGCTTTGCCTGATTAATGCAACTAATAGTTGACAAAGTTCAAGGTCATCATGGTGGTTTTTCTACTATGAGATTATATATAATGGAAACATCAAGGAGGAATTTAAATGAATTTAGCAGATCGTATTCAAACGTTAAGAAAAGCCAAAGGTATTTCTCAAGAAGAATTAGCTGATAAGGTTGGTGTTTCTAGACAAGCAGTTTCAAAGTGGGAAAGTGAACAAAGTTCACCAGATTTAGATAAGATTATTTTATTAAGTGATTATTTTAATGTTACTACTGACTACCTGCTTAAAGGTATTGAACCAACAAGTCATAAAATGCTCAAGATAGATGCTAGAATTTTTAGTATCATAGCTACAGCAATTAATTTTATTGGATTGGTTATATCTATTTGTATTTGGATTGATGAACAAGAAATGATAGCAATTGTACCAGGATTTATTTTTATGGCTATGGGTTGTATGATTTTTGCAATTGGATATGTTATAGGAGAAAATAAGAAAAAAGCATTGAAATTGTTTTTGAGTATTAATATATGGTTATTAACGCTTATTCCCATTTCTTGTATATTTAATGTTTTAGATGGATTGTTTGGAGGATTTTCATGGGTGTTATCTCCTATTCCAATATTGAGTAATTCTTATATTACATATTTTATGTGTTGGATTATTTATGCAATTATATGTATTACTACGGATGCGATAGTTATGAAACAAGGTTAAGCCTTGTTTTTTTAATTCTTGTGAGGTTCATAATAGTTTGATATAATTACTTTTACGAGGTGATAAGATGAAAGTCGGATTAGTTTTAGAAGGTGGCGCTATGCGTGGTATGTTTACGACTGGCGTTTTGGATACTTTTTTAGATAATGATATTATGGTCGATGGTGTTATTGGTGTATCAGCTGGTGCTTTGTTTGGTGTGAATTATGTTTCTAAGCAAAAAGGCAGAGCTATACGTTATAATAAACGTTTTAATGGTGATAAAGATTATATGGGTATTAAGCCTTTATTAAAAGAAGGTAATATTGTAAGTACACAATATGCTTATGATGAAGTTCCTACTAAATTAGATCCTTTTGATGATAAGACTTATATGGAATCTGGTATTCCTTTTTATGCAGTTGTCACAAATATACAAACCGGTAACCCTGAATATATACTTATTCAAAGTGTATTTAGACAAATGGATACACTTCGTGCATCTGGATCTATGCCTTTCGTATCTAAGCCTGTAGAAATTAATAAACAATATTATTTAGATGGTGGTATTTCTGATAGTATTCCTTTTGTATGGATGAAAAAACAAGGTTATGATAAATTAATTGTTGTACTTACAAGAGATATGAGTTATCGTAAAGAGCCTATGTCTAAATCATTGATTAACTTGTTTTATCATAAATATCCTAACTTATCGAAACAACTTGTAGAACGTCATAATGTTTATAATGAATCTGTAGAATTATTGAGTCAATGGGAAAAAGAAGGAAAAGCTTTTGTTATAAGACCATCAATTCCTATTGAAATTGGTAGAATAGAGAGTGATCCTGATAAATTAGATGAAGTTTATCAATTAGGAGTAAAAGATGCTCTTAATGATTTAGCAGCTTTAAAAGAATATTTATCATGATACTTTATTTTTCAGCAACCAATAATAGTCAATATGTAGCTCAAATGATTGCTGAGCAAACACATGATTATGTTTACTCAATACTAGATATTCAAAATATACAGATTATGGATCAATATTTAGGTTTTGTATTTCCAACTTATTTATGGGGATTACCATCTATTGTTGATGAATATATGAAAAATGTATTAATTAATGTTAGTGATAATACCTATATATACTTTGTAGCTACTTATGGTACAACATGTGGTCAAATTGGTACATTCATGGAAAAACACTTAACACATAAAAAACTAAAACTATCTGCTATGTATAGTGTCAAAATGGTTGATAGCTTTACACCAATATTTGATTTAAGCAATAAAGATAAAATCAAAAAAATACAAAAAAAAGAAAATCCACAAATACAGGAGATCATTAATCATATCAATCATAAAGATATTGGTAATTATGCGAAATCGCTTCTCTTCGCTCGCGCTTTCGCGTAATGAGCTTGAAACT
>JAJQGQ010000247.1 GCA_021200395.1 Erysipelotrichaceae bacterium | reverse complement strand
CAATAGTATTACTAGAATAATCATATTTTTCTAAATAATTTTTAAATTCATCCATTATATATAATCCTCCATACAAAGAAGAATTATATACTTTTATTTATTTTATAAACAAATTATTAAAGAAAATTATATTTGTTTTAATGAATTAGTAATGATGTTTAACAGGTCATTTATTCTATTTTGTTCGTTTAATGGTGGAATAGGTATCATAACATTTAATAATTTCTCACGTGATAAATTATAAAAAGCCTGACCTGATTTGTGAGTAATTCTTTGACATTGCTTTTTATAATAATTAGTTTCGCATACATGATTAACAAATTGAGACAAAATATTATTATTTAAATGTGGTAATAAATTTAAAATAAATCCGCCTGCTACTATATCATAATAATCTTGCTCTATATAAGCAGTTTTCCCTATATGCTCTAAACTAGTAACCGAAGGTGTAATTAGCCAATTCCTTTTTAAATATAATTCATTTTTCACAAAGTCAGATGAAATAAGCACATCATCATTTTTTAAAAATATTTTACCATCATATATATTTCCACCTCTTAAAACTCTAACCATTCTATTAGTTTTAGCATTCAAGAAACTTTTTTTATATGATAAACCACTCTTAATAGAAAACAAATTATTAAGTCTACACCATGTCCAACTGTCAGGAATGTCAAATGGTATTTCATCATCAATACAGTGTTCAACTCCATCAATCTTCTCATAATAGGAATTATCCCTTCTATAAATGACAGTTTCATGTTTGTCTTTTTTGATTTTGCCTTCTTGAATTAATTTTTGTTTTTCTTTTTTCACTCTTTCTAACAATACTGAAGCTGGTTCGTCATTAGAATCTTGAGGAACAAGTTTACCTTCAACAGCATATTGAAGAATTGATTTTTTTAAATTATCTTTTATTGATGAATTTAAATCGTATAACTGTTCCTCAAATATTTTATATTTATCGATTAAAGGTTCAACCTCTTCAATTTTGTCAACTATTCTTTGTTGTTCTTCTAATGGTGGTAAAGGAATTAGTAAGTTTATCATTATGTCAGAAGATACTCTTGGCATTTTTACTCCATAAGTGTTTGAATTAATAAAAAAATCAATATGTGGTGTTTTTAATAAATATACCAAATAATTATTAGATATGCCACCAAACATATTAAAAGGAACAATCTCAGTTGTACAAATTCCATCTTCTGGTGCTATTAATATTTTTAGTAAATATGGTCTTAATTTACTATAAAGAATATTATTTTTTTTAAACAAAGTTTTATCACCTTTAGAATTGCATTCTCCAACTGTCTTTCTTTTTAAAATTTTTCCTCCCTTCTCTATATCTTCTAAATCTAATTGCCAAATTTCTTTGTCTGCATTAGTTGCTTTTATTTTTTGATTAGATTGTGCATAAGTTGAAATGTTACCGAGTCTAACCCATTCCCAACTATCAGGTATCTCAAAAGGTAATTCATCTTCTATACAAACAGGTTCCTTATTACCTACTTTCTCATAATGTAAATTATGGGAACTTTTCAATTCTGTATGACAATATATTTGCTCTAAGTATTGAATAAATAACAATATAATGCTATAATATTTGCAATAAACAACATAGAAAGTAGGCGTACAATATGAATATTATATGTTTTCATAATCCAGATGAAGAAAATGGATATTTGAGTAATTGGTATCTTAGTGATTTTATATTTGATGGAATTAAATATTCTTCCATGGAACAATACATGATGTATCAAAAAGCTATTTGTTTTGGTGATGAATCAATAGCTAATCAGATTCTTACTACAAACGATGTAGCATATATAAAATCATTAGGACGTAATGTATCAAATTATGATGATAATTATTGGAATGGAATAAGACAAGTAGTCGTATATAAAGGTTTAATGGAAAAGTTTAAACAAAATGGAGATTTAAAAACAGAATTATTAAATACAGGAAATTCTTTTTTAGTGGAATGTGCTGTTAAAGATAAAATATGGGGTATTGGTTTATCAATGAATAATCCTGATCGTTATAGTAGAATTAAATGGCAAGGGCAGAACTTATTAGGTTATACTCTAATGATGGTAAGAAATGAATTGAAATAAAAACTATCCTTTTGGGATAGTTTTAATATACGTTCTTTGAAAATAAGACTTTACCAATAATAGTCAAATGTTCTCTTTTGGCTTGTACATTTGAATAAACCATATCATCTACTTTCGCATTGGCAGCACTAAGAGTAATAAAACCTTCTGCTTTTTTAACATATCTTAAATAAGCAATATCATTGATGACAACTACTGCAATATCTTCAGGATTAACACGATTGACCTTTTTAACATAAACCAAAGTACCATTTACAATACCAACATCACACATATCATTATTATCTACTTTAATAAAATAATCACCTGCTTTATATTCTTCAGATGATACAATAGCATCTCCTAAATGATCTTGTACAACAAATAATTCATATCCAGCTCTTCTCATACTAACAACTGGTTTCTTCAAATCTACTATTTGACCACGTAAAACAGCTAAAACATTATATCCTAAAATATCACTTACTCTTTCAGCAGTATCGCCTTGTATTGTTTGAATTTCTCCTCTTAGCCATCTATTTACTGTATTTGTTGAGACTTGAAATACTTCTGCTAATTCTTTATTGGTATACTGATATCTTGTTTTATACTCTCTCATAATATCACTTAAACTTATTGATTCCATATTTTTACACTCCTTTCATTATTGTAACAAATTGTATAACTCATATTTTTTAATGCATTTATATTATAACATATATGTGCTGGGTGCAAAAGGGACTTTTGGGAAAAAATAAATAAATTTCTATTAACGAAAAATATACAATAATACATTATTTAAGTATTATATGTATTATATATATTAGCAATTAACAAATTACAAATTGCTTAAAACAATTCAAATAAATACATAAAATACGATATTAAATATTACATATGTTCTTTTTTTGTTTGCATTGAATTACTTAATTTTACCAAAATAATAAGGAAGATATTTATATCTTCCTTATTCGTCTTCGTCTTTAAATTTTTTGATAACTTTATCAGTAACTTCAATATGGTTTCGATAAAGTGATATGTTGATAACACGGCTAGCTATAGCATAAATAAGAGCCATAAGTGGAACAGCTATCAATAAGCCAAAGAAGCCAAATAGATTACCAAATACAATTAATGACAACAACACATATAATCCAGAAAGGCCAACGGCATCGCCTACAATTTTTGGATAAATAACATTACTTTCAATTTGTTGAATAATAAAGAATACAACTGCAAAAGCAAATGCTTTCACTGGGTCAATAGCTAAAACTAAAATAAACCCGATTGCAAACGAAACATAACATCCAAACATGGGAACCAAAGCAGCTATAGCTATAATACATGCTAATAATTCACTATAAGGTAGTGCAACAATTCTAAAACCTGTATACATCATAATGCCTAGAATAAGACATTCTAACAATTGTCCAGAAATAAAACCGTTAAAATAATGATTCGCTTCAGCCCCAATTTCAAAGAATCTTTGAGCACGTTTATATCCAATAAAGAAAGTAACGACTTTCTTTAATTGACGAATATGTCCTTCTTTGTTGAATAATAAATAAATAGACATAATAAACGCTGTAATACCATTAATAAACACGCTAAAGAAACCAAAGGTTTGGACAATCAAATCTAATGTACCAGTGCTTTCATTGCTTATTTGAATAAAACTAGTTAAATTTAAATTATTAAGAGCATCTCTAATAGATTTATAATCAATGGCATAATTAATATTTAAATTGACCATAGTTTCGTTAAAAATAGTTACTAAACGACTAGAATAGTTATAAATATTACCAGCAATCAAGGAAATACTTTCAATAACTCTTGGAATGAGAAAAGAAATAAATAAGATGAACACTAAAAAAGCTAATACAAGTGTTGTAGCTAAAGCCAAACCTCTTCTTAGATTTTTCTTTTTGATATATTTTTCATAGAATTCTTCTATATATTTCATAGGCATATTTAAAATATATGCAATAGCTATGGCAATATATAAAGGAGTTGCTAATGAAAAGATATATGTCAAAGCATCCCATACAGTTTTATAATTAAATACAACAAATGCTAAAATAATTGTATATGTAATATATGCGATAATTCTATTGGTTTTACCAATCTGTGGTCTACTTAACATCATATCACCTACTTTGTGAATTATTTTATCATATTTTCAAAAAAAAGGGTAGTCGATTGTTAAAAGTATAAAAACATGTTAAAATAGATATATAGATGGTGGTGATGATATGAGATTAACAAGACGAGCAAAGATTTTATTTACAGGTATTTTTATTATTGTTTTTTTAGGTGTTGCATTACTAATTATTAATCCATTTGGTAAAGAAGAAACATCTAGTAGTGAAGAAGAGGTTACTTATACAGTAAATGTTGTTGAAGAAGACATAGCTATCGCTGCTTCTTATGTAGACTCTATTTCTACAGATAAATCTTCAAATACTTATAGTGAATGTAAGGTTAAAGTAATTGCAGGTACTGCTATTGGAGATTATACACTTACAAATGATCAAACATTTTCAAAGTATGTTCAACTAGTTGGACCAGGATCAGATGAGACCATTTATAGTGCTTCATCTAATGCTGCAACACATTATGCCTATGGTTTATTATTAACTGGGGATTTAATTGAAAAAACCAATGATGAAACAAACGAAGTCACTTATGAGATTGTCAATGCACATATTACTTATGATGTGGTTCATATGTCATTAATGGATAATGAAAATAGTGCAATGATTGCCAATCAAGAAGGTACAGATGAAAAATTAGTTAGTGTTCAAGAACTTATAAATGCACTTAATAGTGTAGATCAAAGGGATACGATGTTAGATTGGTAGGAGGATGAAAAATGAAGGCAGTAGTATTATTTAAAGATGGTTTTGAAGAAGTTGAAGCATTAACACCTGTAGATGTATTAAGACGTGCTAATGTGTCTATTGACATGGTAGGAATGGATAGTTTAACTGTTACTGGTTCACATGGTATTGAAATTAAGATGGATAAGGTTTTTGATGATGATGTTTATAATGCAGATGTTGTTATTTTACCTGGTGGTCTTCCAGGTTCTACATCATTAAGAGATGATAAACGTGTTATTGATGTTTTGCAAAAATATAATGAAAACAATAAGTTAATTGCTGCTATTTGTGCTGCACCAATTTGCTTAGAAAAAGCCGGTGTTGTAAAAGATAAATTGTTTACTTGTTCACCTGGATTTGAATTACAAATTCCTTCTGGAAAGTATCGTGATACACTTATTTGTGTAGGGGACAATGTTATTACTGGAAGAGGACCAGCAGCTGCTTTAAAATTCAGTTATCGTATTTTAGATAAGCTAGGTGTTCCATCTGAAGAAGTAAGTAATGCCATGCAATATCAATATATTAATAAATAAAAAGATCACTTGGTGATCTTTTTTCTTGCAAAAATTAGTTGATTATTGACTGTTTGTTGGTAAGCAAAGCCATCAATATTGAGGTGTATGAGCTCTTCTAAAGTTGATATTTCATTAGCTATCATTGTATTAAGCATTATGCCTCTTGCTTTTTTTATAATAGTAGCATTTCTTTTGATTTTATCACCTTGATATTCAATAAAATCAATAAAGTAAAAATGAGGATGATGCACCATACGATTAAATTCATGTGAAGCTAAAGAGATAATCATATCTTCTTGTTCAAAATATTGATAAATAGGGGTATACCAATAATCATATAAATTAATATCATCAGGTTTCATTGTCATATCTAAACGATAAGGAGTTATTAATGTATCATATGTTAACACACCATACAATGCTGATAAAATATTGATATTTTTAAGATATTCTTCATGTTGATAAAGATTATTTTCATCTAATTGTTTAAAAACCGTCCCAGAATATAAACGAATGGCGGAAGTTGCTTCATATTCGTGATGATAATAATCATAAACTTTAGCTACTTGTCTAGCATTGATTTTCATTAATTGACATAACTCTTCATCATTATATTGTTGTAATATCTTTTTAAGATACGCCGTTTCATTAGGAAATAATAATTGAGTACCGTGAAAATTGGATTTTTGATATTTCATAGTCTTACTTGGAGCAATAATAGTTTTCATAAACTTCACCATAAAAATTATAACAT
>JAJQGQ010000153.1 GCA_021200395.1 Erysipelotrichaceae bacterium | reverse complement strand
ATTTCTATCTGATACAAAAATGATGGAAATCTATTTAAAATTACAGGATATTCAAATTGATCAAGCTGTCATCTTGTCAACTTGTAATCGTAAAGAAATATATTATATGGATGAAAATGATCATATTGATCAAGTTTTAGATATATTAATGCATTATATGCATTAATATATCATTACATATAAGGAAGAATCATGATGCCTATCAATATTTATTTGAAGTAACGAGTGGTTTACATTCAATGGTATTAGGGGAGGATCAAATATTAGGACAAGTTGTAGATGCTATGGATTTTTCTAAAAGATGTGGATGTCTAAAAAAGAAATGGCAAAGATATTTAGAGAGGCTATTACATGTGCTAAAGAGATTAAAAGAGATATACATATCAGTGAACATCCTTTATCTTTGAGTTATATAGCTATTAAAGAATTACGCCAACACATATCATTAAAAGATAAAAATGCACTTATTATAGGTAGTGGAAAGATGGCCACTCTAGCTTTGACATATTTAATAGAAGAGGATTTAAATAGCATAACTATTTGTAATAGAAGTGTAGATCATGCCCAAAAATTAAAACAACAGTATCCTGCAATAACTATTAAAGATTATCATCAAAGATATGATGTATTAAAAAAATGCGATATACTTATTAGTGCTACTTCTTCTCCACATTTGGTGATTGAAGAAGATAAAGTGAATATCAATCATGATATTTATATGATTGATTTGGCCTTACCTCGAGATATTGATGATGCTTTAAAAAATGATGAACATATATTTTTAATGGATTTGAATTATCTACAAGAAATTTCTCATGAAAATGAAGAAAAAAGAAAACAATGTATCAATGATTCTAAAATAATTATTGATGGTTATTTAAAACAATTATATCATTGGTTTGAAAATGAAAAAGTCGATGAATCATTGATGCTATTACAACAATATTATCAACAAGTTATTGATGATACAGATGCTATTTTAGAAAATAAATTAAATCTAGATGAACATGAAAAATATTTTTTGAAGAAAACACTGCATCTGATGCATATGAGATTGTTAAAACAACCAATACAAGTTTTAAAACATTTAGATAAAGATAAGCAAGATCTTTATAATCAAGTAATAGATGCATTGTTTCAAGTAGAAGGGGAGAAATAAGATGAAATTTGATGAATCAAATAAAGCATATCAAGATGCTTGTAAAGTTATACCAGGTGGGGTTAATTCACCTGTAAGAGCTTTTAAATCGGTTGGTAGAATACCATTATTTATTAAAAGTGCTAAAGGATCAAAGATTATAGATGAAGATAATAATACTTATATTGATTATATTGGTTCTTGGGGACCAATGATTTTAGGTCATAGTCATGATTATTTAAATGATGGTGTAGAAGATATTATTGAAGATGGTATTAGTTATGGCTTTTCTACGAAAAAGGAAATAAGACTAGCAAAGCTTATGGTTGATTTATATCCAGGTGTTGATAAAGTAAGAATGGTGAATTCTGGTACAGAAGCAACCATGTCTGCTTTAAGAGTCGCTAGAGGTTATACTGGTAAAGATAAGATTGTGAAGTTTGAAGGTAATTATCATGGTCATAATGATAGTTTATTAGTGAGTGCGGGTAGTGGAGCATTGACTTTTCAAACACCTACTTCACCTGGTGTGCCTTATGATGTGATTAAAAATACATTGGTATGTCGTTATAATGATATTGAATCTGTACAACAGGTTGTAAGTGAAAATAAAGGGGAAATTGCTGCCATTATTATTGAACCGATTGCTGCAAATATGGGATTGATTCCTGCCAAAAAAGAATTTCTAATTGAACTTAGAAATATATGTGATAAAGAAGGTATTGTACTTATTTTTGATGAAGTGATTAGTGGCTTTAGAATTGGTTTGGATGGTGCTGCTGGTTATTATGGTGTTACACCTGATATGGCTTGTTTTGGCAAGATTATTGGTGCAGGCATGCCTGTAGGAGCTTATGCTGGGAAAAAGGAAATCATGGATTATGTCTCTCCTGTGGGACCAGTGTATCAAGCTGGAACATTATCTGGAAATCCTTTAGCCATGCATTTGGGTTATAAGTTATTAAGTTATTTAAAAGAACATCAAGAAGTTTATAGTGATATTGAAGACTATGCGGTTAAGTTAAAGAATGCTATGCAAATTTCAATTGATAAGTATCATGTTCCTTGTACTATTCATCAATGTGGTTCATTATTAACTGTTTTCTTTAAAGAAGGAAATATTGTAAACTATGATGATGTGAAAGAGTGCAATGTCGATTTATATGCTATTTATTTTAATGCCATGCTTAATCAAAATATTTTATTAGCACCTTCACAATTTGAAGCTATGTTTGTATCTCATGCACATAATCAGGATGATTTTGATAAAACGGTAGATGCCTTTGATAAGTCAATGGCTAAAGTAGCGGGGGCTTTATGAAAATAGTACTTGGTTCAAGAGGTTCAAAGTTAGCACTTATTCAAACGCAATTGGTGTTAGATAAATTAAAACAACATTATCCAGAAAATGAATATGAAATTAAAGTTATTCATACTAAGGGTGATAAAATATTAAATCAATCTTTAGAAAAAATAGGAGATAAAGGTTTATTTGTTAAGGAAATTGAACAACAATTGTTAGATAAAGAAATAGATATTGCTGTTCATAGTATGAAAGATATGCCCTCTCAATGTGTTGACGGCTTGGTATTTACGGATACCTTAGAAAATGCTGATTGTCGTGATTGTTTGGTTTTAAATGGTTATCATTCATTAAATGAATTACCAACAGGAGCAACCATTGCTACTGGTAGTAAAAGAAGAAAATTTCAATTATTAAAACTACGTCCGGATTTAAACATTGTGGATATAAGAGGAAATATTCATACCCGTATTCAAAAGATGTATGACAATCATTATGATGGGCTTGTTTTAGCAGTTGCAGGAGTGGAAAGAATTGATAGAAAAGATTTGATTAGTGAATATTTAGATCCTCATATCTTTGTACCAGCCTGTGCTCAAGGTATGTTAGGTATTGAAGTAAGAAAAAACGATGCGTTGTATGATATGATTAATGCTATTGCTGATAAAGATGCTACCTATAAAATGAAATTAGAGCGTACTTTTTTAGAAACAATTAATGGTAGTTGCCATATTCCTATGGGCGCTTATATAGAAGCAGAAGAAAATAAGGTTCATGTTGATGCCTTACTTGGCAATGAAGAAGGTAAAATGATTAAAGAAACATGTCTATTTGATAAAGATCATGCATTTATCCAAATGCAACAATTAGCACTTAAAATGAAGGGACAAATAGAAAATGAGTAAAGTATATTTAGTAGGTAGTGGACCTGGAACACTTGATTTATATACCGTTAAAGCTATGCGTTTAATACAATCATGTGATTGTATTATTTATGATAGCTTGATTGATAATCAAATATTAGAGTATTGTAAAGAAGATTGTATGAAAATCTTTGCAGGAAAGCGTGCTGGTACCCATTATTTAGATCAAGATCAAATTAATGATTTGATTGTTGAATGTAGTAAACAATATGATAAGATTGTTCGTTTAAAAGGTGGCGATGTTTATGTTTTTGGTAGAGGTGGTGAAGAAGGTCTACGACTTCAAGAAGAAGGTATAGATTTTGAAGTCGTCCCTGGCGTTAGTTCAGCTTTAGCAGGTCCAGCTTATGCTGGTATTCCTTTAACTCATCGTGGTCTTTCTAGAGGCTTTCAGGTAGTCACACCATCCATGCAAAACAATGGTGAAGAAACAATAGATTATATGCGTTATCTGAATGATGATATGACATATGTCTTTTTAATGGGACGTGCTAAACTCCCTTATATTATCAAACGTTTATTAGCTATTGAAAAAGATCATCAAACACCAGTAGCCTTAATATCCAATGCTACTATGCCCTCGCAACAAACTATTGTTGGTACACTAGAAAATATTCTAGATAAATTCAATGAAAACCCTATTCCAGCACCGATGTTGATTGTGGTAGGTAAAGTTGTTAAGCTAAAAGAAAAGCTGGATTTTTATGAGCATAAACCTTTATTTCATCAAAAATTATTAGTGACTTCCGTTGGTCAAGATCATACACTAAAACAGTTATTGGATGAAAGTGGTGGCAATATTACTGAAGTGACAACTGGTTATATTCAATATATGAATCATCCATTGCCTGATTTATCTTTATATGATGGTATTATTATGACAAGCCAGAATGGTGTTCATGCTTTTATGCATCAATACTTTAAACAATATGATGATATTAGACAATTATGTGGTATTGATTTTATAGTCATCGGAAATAAAACAGCCGATGCCCTCAAACAATATGGTATCAAAGCATCTTATATTTCTAAAGGTAATAGTGATGAATTCAATCAAGAATTACCATCATTATCTTATAAACGTTTACTTATCGTCCAATTAAAAGATATCCAATCCATTCATAAAATCCATGATAACGATGCTTATTATGATGCTTATGAAAATATAGAAACAGATATTTCTATGACTGGACACTTTAATATAGCTTTCTTTACTTGTGCTTCTTCGGTTAAACGTTTATCTAAGACATCAGTTACTTTTGATATGGCTATTTCCATTGGTCCAAAAACTACAGAAATGCTGCAAAAGTGTTATCCAAGTTGTTGTATTAAAGAAACCGATAAACCAGATAAGAAACTCATGGTGCAATTAGCTTTGGAGAATAACATATGATTTGTGTTGGATTAATATTAGAAAATAAAAATGTTTTAATCGTTGGTGATGGACAAACAGCACAACGTAAAGTTAAAGAATGTCTCAAGGAAAAAGCTCATATAACAGTTTTATCTAGAACGATTCATCATTCTATTGATCAAATTACTTATATTGAAGATTCTTATAATACTCAATATCTTGAACATCAATTCTATGTCATAGCTGCTACAGATGATCCAATAATTAATCAACAAATAGTTGATGATTGCCAAGATAGAAATATCTTAGTGAGTTCAATGACTAAAGCTGATATCAATGCCAAAATGATGAAAAACTATGAATCAGATACTTTATTGATTGGTTATAGTACCAATGGTCAATATCCAAGCTACAACTTTGTTTTAGAAAAAGAAATAGAAAATATAGATCATAAGCATCATGATAAGATAGAACTACTAGGAAAACTAAGACCTTATTTATTAAATGTATCTAATAAAAGATCATTACTCAATCAAGCATGTCATTTAAAGATAGAATCTATAGAATTCTTATTAAAAGCTATAGAAGGAGATAAACAATCTATTCTCTTTATACCTACAGCTGCTAAAGAATTAGATATTCTAGATGATGAATTTGAAGACTACTATATTTGTCAAAATGCTCAAGGTACTTACGAAGATTTAAATTTACTATATCCTTATCTAGAAGCTTTAAATATCAATTATACCATATATTCATTAGTCTTATATAATGGCTTGTTGTATCAAAAACTATCAGAGAAATTCGATCATCTATCTTCACCATTGATTCAAAGCCAAAATGATTTAGATAAACTACTACAAACATATCATGTAGATGTTCATACATTGCTTATCTATCATCCGCGTCAACATATACCTTTTTCTTATTCATTGAACGCTTGTTCATTTATGGATTTAGATAATATTGATTTATCTAATATTCATTCTATTATTCCTTTCCTTTTTAGTGAAGGAAAACATTATCAACAAGATGTTCTTACAAAAATACCTCAAGGTATAGAAATACAACCAGTATTATTAAAAAATAGAGAAGCAATTCATTATTTCAAACAAAAATGGGATTTAGAGAGTATCTAAATCCTTTTAATTTCATATTTAATACATGTTTCACCAATTTGGTGAAACATGTATTAAAAGTGAAAGTACAAAAACAAACGCAATTGTTACATATTATTCAATTCATAAAGGACATCCCCATAGTTAAAGACTGTCGTTATATGGATGATGAATTATTCGATGCTTATATTATTTTAGATATGCAATCTGGTGAAGCTATTCATATTGGATTAGTCATATTAAGCAATGGATATCCATCAATCGTTAAAAATACTTATCAAAAGTATCATTCACTTTTAAATGATAAATATCTTTTCATTTTTGCACCTTATATAAGTAAGATAACATATTGTTATTGTAAAGATAATTATATAAGTTTTATGGATGAAGCTGGTAATTGCTTGTTAAATTTTGGCTCTGTATAAATAG
>JAJQGQ010000281.1 GCA_021200395.1 Erysipelotrichaceae bacterium | reverse complement strand
TTCATAAACATTCAAAATATATTACAATTATATTTATATAAAAAGAGGAGGAAACGTTATGGAAGATAAGTTATTATTAAATTTATTACAAAAAAATGCGAGGATGAAAATTACTGACCTAGCGGCCGCCTTAGATGAGAGTAAGGATCATGTTATTGAACGTTTAACTGAATTAGAAAAAGAAAAGGTTATTTGTGGCTATCATACGATTGTGAATTGGGATCGTACTAATAATGAGATAGTTACTGCATTGATTGAAATCAATGCAAAGCCTGAAAGAGATTATGGTTATGATAGAATTGCAAGTCATATTTATAAATTTGATGAAGTAGATACAATGTATTTATTAAGTGGTAGTTTTGATTTTGTAGCAGTTGTTAAAGGTAGAACAATGCAGGAAGCTGCTTATTTTGTGGCAAGTAAGTTAGCAAGTATTGATGGTGTTACTGGTACTCAAACTTATTTTGTATTGAAACAATATAAGAACAATGGTGTTGTTTTAATTGAAGATGAGGAAGATAAGAATGACAGATTGGTGGTGCTGGCATAAATGGACTATGAAGATATGTTAAGTGATCGTGTTAAGACGATTAAACCTAGTGGTATACGTAAGTTTTTTGACTTAGCATCACAAATGGAGGGAGTTATTTCTCTGGGTGTTGGTGAGCCTGATTTTACCACACCTTGGGCGATTAGAGAAGCTGCTATTTATTCTATTGAAAAGGGAAAAACGTTTTATACAGCTAATCAGGGTTTATTAGAATTAAGAGTAGAAATTTGTAAATATTTCAAACGTCGATTCAATGTTTCTTATGATCCTGTTGATAATTGTATTGTGACAGTTGGTGGTTCTGAAGGAATTGATATTGCACTTCGTAGTATCTTAAATCCTGGTGATGAAATGATTGTTTTAAATCCTGGATATGTCGCTTATATTCCTGGTGTAGAATTAGCAGGTGCAACTCCTGTTACAGTTCAACTTAGAGAAGAGGATGAATTTAAATTAACACCTGATTTGTTAAAAGCCGCTATTACTCCTAAGACAAAAGCCATCCTTTTGAATTATCCATCTAATCCAACAGGTGGATTTATGACAAGAGAAGATTATGAAAAGATTGTACCTATTATTAAAGAATCAGGTATTATTGTTTTATCTGATGAAATATATGCAGAATTGAGCTATGAAGAAGAGTTTTGTTCGATTGCAGAATTTGATGAAATAAAGGATCAAGTCATTGTTGTCAGTGGCTTTTCCAAAGCATTTGCGATGACTGGTTGGCGTTTAGGTTATGTTTTAGCTAATAAAACCTTTACAAAAGCTATGAATAAGATTCATCAATTTGTGATTATGTCTGCTCCTTCTCCCGCTCAATATGGAGCTGTAGAAGGATTGAAACATTGTGATAAAGAAGTAGAAATGATGCGTGATTCTTATAAAGCAAGACGTAATTATGTAGTGAAAGCTTTTAATGATATGGGACTTAAAACATTTAAACCACAAGGAGCTTTCTATGTGTTCCCTTGTATTCGTTCTACTGGCTTATCATCTGATGAATTCTGTGAGAAACTACTAGAAGATCAAAAAGTGGCATGTGTTCCTGGTACGGCCTTTGGTGATGCTGGTGAAGGATTCATCCGTGTATCTTATGCTTATAGCTTAGAGGAATTAAAAGTGGCTACAGAAAAGATTAAATTATTTGTTGATAAAGTAAGAGGTTAACTCTTACTTTTTAATTGTGTGAAATATCAAAATTTAGGATTTCTTAATGAATTTTGTATTTATATAGTTTATAATGGCATTGAAGATATAACTATCTGGAAGGGAAAACGGCAAATGAAAAAATTAATATTGGCTTTATCAATATTTTTATGTTCGATATTTGGAAGTATGTCAGTCAATGCTCAAGATAATAACATTAATTCTATGAATATAACTGTTTACATTGATAAAAATGGTAATGCTCATATTTGTGAAACATGGAATATGTATGTTGATGAAGGTAGCGAAGTCTATAAGGTTATGGAGAATATGGGAGATTCTAAGATAACTAATTTAAAAGTTATTGATGAAAATAATACGGTTTATACTAATATTGGTGAGTGGGATGTTGATGCTTCTAAAGAAGATAAAAAAGAAAAATGCGGGATTGTGAATGATGGTGATTATTATGAGATATGTTTTGGTATAGGGGATTATGGCAATAGAGTTTATACTTTTGAATATGATGTGTCTCATTTCATAAGACAATATAATGATTATCAAGGTTGTAATTTTGCTTTTTTTTCCGAAATGTCTTTAGAGGTTGATGAAGCTTATGTGACTATTTCATCATACTTTGATTTAGATGAAGATAGTATATTTGTGGATACCTTTGGTTATGAAGGATACTATGCTTTTGATAACGGAAATCTTATTATGCAAAGTGAAGATACAATATATGAAGATGGTGGAATGCAGCTAGTATTAGAGTTTCAAGAGGATTGTTTTGAAAACTTGGTATGTGTTGATGAAAATTTAGATGATGTTTTAGAAAACATGTATTCTGAAGAAGATATTCCAGGTTATGTTATTGCAGGTATTGGTGGAGTTATTGCAGCTATTATAGCCATTGTGTTAACAGCTTTAGGTTATACTTCTAAGAAAAAGGAATTAGAAACTTTTGTTTTTAGTGATCATTCATTGTTAACTGATGAAAATATTGTTCCATCAAAAGATATATCAATCAAAGATATTTATGAATTCTATTATTTAGCTAAAAAATTAAATCTTATAGAAGATGATAGTGGTCTATTAGAAGCAATCATTATTAGATGCTTAAATGATCAGGCAATACAAAAAGATAAGAAAAAATTATCCATTGATTTAACTCAAATGCAAGTCAATAATCAATTGGATAAGGAATTACTTATGTATCTCAAACAAGCTTCTAAAGATCAATCCATACTTAAAGAAAAAGCTTTTATCAAATATTGTGAGAATCACTATTATAACTTTACAGATTGGTATAACCATGTTGAAAATTATATGTGTAATCAATACAAAAATATGGGTAAACTAACATATGAAGAAATCTCTGGTAAATTCTTGTTCTTTAATATTAAAACAAAAAGAGAAGTCTTTGATATAAGTGTTAAAACAGATATGATACAAATATTAGCTTTAAACAAGTATTTGGAAACATGCAGTGAGAAAGAATTATTGAAGATAGATGATTCATATTATTTGATTTTAAGGAGTGTTTTAGGATTGAATGATCACTTAGATGATAGTTATGATGATAGTTATTATTATGTTTATCATATTCATGGTTTTGTTCATAAAGGTATTGAAGCTCATGATAGTATCAATTCTACATCAAGTCTATCAGGAGGTAGTTTCTCTGGTGGAGGAGGTGGAGGAACTCGTTAAAAATAAAGGGAGGTGCTCAATGAAAAAGATATTATTGGTGTTATTAAGCTGTTTCTTATTATTTGGATGTTCTCAAGTTGAAGAACAAGAAGAAATAGATACACAACCACCTACATTAGAACTAACAAAACAAAGAATACATGTTGATATAGATGCAACCATTGATTATACATCATATATATTATCAGCTTCAGATAATGAAGATGGTGATAATATGATAGATGAGGTTACTTACAATGAAATAGATACTAGTGAAATAAGCAATCAAATCATTACATACACTTTAAGTGATAACGCAGGTAATACAACAACCCAACAATTAATAGTAGATGTTGTAGAATATCTTAATGATACTTATTTTAATCCTGAAACATGTGTTGGAGAGGAAGTAGTAGATCCTACTGATATTACAGTACTTGTTAATAAACTACATTATATTAATGAAGATTGGGAACCAGATGATTTGGTATCTGTTTGTGATAATCAATACATTTATTTAAGAAAAGAAGCTGCAGAAGCTTATGAAGCGTTTTATAACGCTGCTGTTTCACAAGGTATTGAACTTTACTCTATTTCGGGATTTCGTACATATGAGACACAAGAAACTTATTGGAATAATCAAAAGAATGTTTATGATATTACCTATGCTTCTCAATACAGTGCTTATCCAGGTAGAAGTGAACATGAGTTAGGATTAGCAATGGATGTTTCTTATAAGACAACAGGTAATCGTTTAAGTGAATCAGTGGCTGATAGTGATATAGGAAAATTTATTGCCAGTGATGCTTATAAGTATGGTTTTATATTAAGATATCCTCAAGATAAAACTGATATCACAAATTATAATTATGAACCTTGGCATATGAGATATGTTGGAGTTGAACTAGCAACTTACTTATATGAAAACAATTTAACATTAGAAGAATATTATGGAGAGTAAATATGAATACAGCAAAATTTTATAAAGTATCTTTAAAACAATTCCAAGAAGGAATGACAGATTTCAATTTCACAAAAGATGAAATAAAAAATATCTATGATGATATTAAACTTCCTAAAAGAGCAACCAAGGGCTCTGCGGGCTATGATTTTTATACACCTATAGATATTACATTAAAACCTAATGAAACCATTAAAATACCAACAGGTATTCGTTGTGAAATGAATGAAAGATGGGTATTAATGATTTATCCAAGAAGTGGTTTAGGATTTAAATATCGTTTACAACTTAATAATACTGTAGGTATTATTGATAGTGATTATTATTATTCTGATAATGAAGGACATGTTTTTATTAAAATGACCAATGATACAAATGAAAATAAAACAGTTAATGTTAAAAAAGGAGAAGGTATTGCACAAGGCTTATTTATGCAATATGGTATTGTAGAAGATGATGATACAAATGAAATAAGAAATGGTGGCTTTGGCAGTACAACTAAATAAGGTGGTAACATGAAGTATTTAAAGCTTATATTAATATTATTATTAATGGTTGGATGTACAACTACAGAAAAACAAGAACCCGAAGTAACGGTTATACCTCCACAAGAAGAAACAGTGGAAGAAACAAATGAAAATCGTGTATCATTTAATGCTGTTGGTGATAATATTATGCATACATTACTTTTAGAAGAAGCACAAAGTGATGATGGATATGATTTTTCTGATTTTTATACAAATATAGCTTCATATATTAGATCAGCTGATTTATCGTTTATTAATCAAGAGACCGTTTTAGGTGGTGGAACACCTTCAGGTTATCCTGAGTTTGATACACCTGATGAAATGGCAGAAACATTAAGTAATATGGGTTTTGATATAGTCAATGGTTCAACAAATCATGCTTTAGATAAAGGATTGGATGGTTTATTACATTCAATTAGTGTTTTTGAAGAATATGATGATATGACTTATATAGGATTATATAAATCACAAAGTGATAGAGACAATATTAGAGTTATTGAATGTGATGGTATAAAAATAGCATTTCTTGCTTATAATCAAACAGTTAATGATCATACAATTCCTAATAATTATTGTATTAATTTCTTTGATGAAGATTTGATAACAAGTGATGTTAAGAAAGCTAAAGAATTAGCCGATTTTGTGATTGTTTCATGTCATTGGGGAACCGAAGATAGTGATACTTTAAACAGTTATCAAACTATTTATTCTAAGTTATTAGCTTCCTTAGATGTTGATGTTATTTTGGGAACACATACCCATACATTACAAGATATTGTTTGGTTAGATGGTAATGATGGGCATCAGACATTATGTGCTTATAGTTTAGGTAATTTTTTAAGTGGTATGATGAGTGAAGAAAGTCAATTAGGTGGTATGTTGTCTTTTGAATTGGTTAAGGATGAAGAAGGCAATTGTTCAATTGAAAATGTTGTTTTAACCCCTTTAGTGACTCATTATTATACAACTGATGTGTCTGATTTAGATAATACGAGATATGGTTTTAGTGTTTATCGATTGAAAGATTATACAGAAACATTGGCATCTCAACATGGATTAAATGGTTATGAAGATATTACTATTTCAATATCGAATTATCGAAAAATTGTTAATGAAACGATAAATAGTGATATTGATATTGAGATGTGAAAAACTAATTATTTAATTGAAATATATGTTATAATCAACTATATAAATTTTGATTGAAGGAGGATGTAGCATGAAAAATATCAATTTGTTATTATCAAAAGAGTTAGAAGATTTAACTTTTTCTGAGGAACAGTAAGTTGTAGACATACTTTGTCAAAGGCTTTTGATAGAACATAAGAAAAATGATAAAAGTGGTATTTACTTAAAGAAGTGCCAAGAAAGCCTGCTACTTTAGTAGCGGGATGAATTG
>JAJQGQ010000210.1 GCA_021200395.1 Erysipelotrichaceae bacterium | reverse complement strand
TTTTTTTGGTGATGTTATATGCTGGATTAAGAGTAGGAGAAACTACAGGGTTGCGTTGGTGTGATATTGATTTTGATAAAAAAGAGATTAGTGTTAATCATACTTTGGTTCGTTATTATAATATGAATAATCCTAGAAGATACACCTATGCAATTAATAAGCCTAAAACTAAAAGCAGTTATCGTAAGGTTCCTATGGTTAGTGTGGTATATGATTCATTAAAGCAATTGAAACAATTTCAGGAGGATATTCATTTAACATGTAAACAAACTATTGATGGCTATTATGATTTTATTTTTATTAATCAATTTGGTACTGTTCAAGAAAAAGGTGGACTTAATAAGGTGTTAAACAGAATTGTTAAGGAATGTAATTTGAAGCAAATAGAAAACATGGGAAATGATGGTATTAAAGATGTTGTTATGTTACCACATATTAGCTGTCATATATTAAGACACACATGTGCTACAAGATTATTTGAATCAGGAGCAAGTACAAGATTTGTTATGGATATACTGGGACATGCTGATATTAAAACAACAATGAATATTTATGTTGATGTTACTGATGAACATAAGAGTGAGGAGTTCTCTAGATATCAAACCTATATGGAGAACATGAAATGTTAAAGGAATCTAAATCGAGAAAAGTTAATTTAAAACCAGGTGAAAGTGTAAGAAATCGTAATGGCAAAGAATTATACTTTTATCGTTGGTCTGATCTTAATGGTAAAAGACATAGCATTTCTAGTATAGATTTAGATAAGCTAAGAGAAAAAGAAAAGGAAATCATTGATAAAAAAGAAAAAACCATAAATCAATCAAGAGCGATAACAGTTAATCAGATTTTTGATATGTGTATACATATATCGAACAACATACCTGATAATTGTAAATATATGTATATGACGTTTGTCTATCCGTCATTTGGAATGAGAAAAATAAGTTGTATATCTAGTAAAGACATTAGGATGTTTTATGTAAGTTTAACAAAATACAGATCACTAAGAATAGAAGATATGGAATTAATTCATGATGTACTATTTCAAATATTTGATTTAGCTTATGAGCAAAGTTATATACGACGTAATGTTGTTCAAAATTCCTTAATCGAATTGAAAATCATTAGAGATAAATCTAATATGGTTGAATTTTTAAACAATGATCAGCAAAGACTATTTGAAGAAATTCTATTTGATAATAGATACAAGCATTTTAGTGCAATATATCTTACAATGATGCATGCTGGCTTAACAATGGGAGAGGCTACAGGATTGCGCTGGTGTGACATAGATTTTGATAAAAAGGAAATAGATGTCAATCATTCGCTAATTTGTCGTCCTGGTACTAATGGAAGCGGATATCAGTATACAATCAAAGATCCAAAAACAGAGATTGGTTTTAGAAGAATGCCAATGACAAAACAATTGTATGAATCATTTTTGTATTTGAAAGAGTATCAGGAAAGTGGTAAAATTGTTTGTAAGAAAAGTATAGATGGATATAGTGGTTTTGCTTTTATAAATAAATCTGGAACAGTATATAATTATGATGCACTTAATGATGTGTTAGAAAGAGTTCATCGTGACTGTAATATTAAACAGATTGAAAAATCAAAATCAAGTACCTTTTCTGATGTTACTTTTCTACCATGGTTTACATGCAAGGCATTGAGACGTACCTATGCATTAAGATTATCTCAATCAGGTGCAGATTTAAAAACTGTTTCATATATGCTTGGAAACAAGGATATATATACAACTGAAAAATGGTATGCAGATGTACTTTTAACTAAATAAAAATTGGTACACCAATTACACCAAAATATACACCAAATAGCTAAAAATTATACAAAAAATTAATGCTTTATATTTTATGTAATAAAAAAAGAATATGAAAAAATCAAGTAAAAACAAAATATGAACTATTATATGTGGGAGCGACTTTGTTCGGCACCGATAAATAAAATGTAAATGGTATCTGATAAATTTCAGATACTATTTTAATTTATGGCTTAGAATAAAATATAAGATTATTCAGTGATTTTATGATATACTAGTATTAAGAGGAGATGATACAGATGAAAAAAGTTATACCAACTGGAATAGTTGAATATTCTGAACTTATACAAAATAATTATTATTTTGTGGATAAAACGCTTATGATCAAAGATTTCCTTGATAATCGTAAAAAAGTAACATTAATTACTAGACCAAGAAGATTTGGCAAAACTTTGAATATGTCTATGATGGCTGAATTCTTTGATATCAAAAAAGATTCAAAAGATATATTTAAAGATACTAATATCATGAAAACCGAATATGCGAACAGTATCAATCAATATCCTACAATATTTTTAACATTTAAAGATGCTAACGACACAAAAGAAAAAGTTATATCTTATTTAAAAGAACAAATATCAGATATATATGATTATTATGAACTTGAATTAAATAGTCTTAATATGAATGAAGCAAATGAACAACGTTACAAAATAATAAAAAGAGAAATGTCAGATGAAACAGCTAGTTTATCTAAAATGACTAATGCATTATCTTTTTTAACTAAGATGTTGTATCATTATTATGATAAAAAAGTCATGTTATTTATCGATGAATATGATACACCTTTTATTGAAGCTCATGTTAATGACTTTTATGAAGACATCCATGGTGATTTGGCATCGCTATTATCAACAGTACTTAAAGATAATTCTTATCTTGCACTTGCAATGTTAACAGGTATTCAAAGAGTTGCCAAAGAAAGTATTTTTTCAAAACTAAATAATCCCGCTATCTGCACTATGGCTGATGATAAATATTCCCAGTATTTTGGTTTCACTCAGGATGAAACAAAACAATTGTTGGAATATTTCGGATTAGAATTAAATGATGAAGTTAAGAACTTATATGACGGCTATCATATTGGAAATAGTGAGGTTTATAATCCATGGTCTATTCTCAATTATGCCGATAATCATAAATTGAAACCATATTGGGTCAATACAAGTGCCAATACCATGATTGTGAATGCAATGAAAGATGCTGACATATCATTCAATGATGAGTTTGAATCATTAATAGAAAATGGATACCTAGAAACCAACGTAAACATGGAAACAAGCTTTTATGAACAGTCGGAAACAGATACATTGTGGGGATTGTTTATCAATGCAGGTTATCTAACAATTACAGATGAAAATGAATATGAGGAATATCGTATTGAAATACCAAATCAGGAGGTTGTTAAGGAATTCAAATCTTTGGTTGCAAGCTATTTGAGAGTATCCAGCAGATTGCTATCAAAACTTGCTAATAGTCTTTTAAAGGAAAATCCAAATGAATTTCTTAAAGCTTATCAGGATATTTTATTAATACCGTCCTATTATGATTATGAGAGCGAAAATAGTTATCATATGTTATTTCTCTCCTTGTGTTTGTATCTTCAAGGTACACATGAACCTTTATCAAATAGGGAAATGGGATATGGAAGAACTGATATTGTATTGCAATCAAAAACACCTAGATATCCATCATATGTATTCGAATTTAAATACAGTAAAGATGAAAAGGATAATTTAGATAAACTTGCTGATGATGCTTATCAACAAATTATTAGGGAAAAATATGATGCACCTTTAAAAGGTCGAGCTATTCTCATTGGATTTGGACATCATCTCAAGAAAGTTGCCATGAAATGGATTGTTAGAGATTAAAAACAGTAATTCCTGCTTTCACTGTTATAGATGTATGATATTTAGACAAAATCTTGATAGAATTGGTGCACCAATGACACCAAAAGATACACCATTTAGCTAAAAATTATAAAAAAAATTAATGCTTTACATTTTATGTAATAAAAAAAAGAATATGAAAAAATCATGTAAAAACAAAATATGAATTCTTATATGAGGGAGCGACTTTGTTCGGGACAGATAAATAAAATAGAAAAGGTATCTGATATGTTTCAGATACCTTTTTAATAGCATAAATAATTTTTTTATAAAATATTTTAAAGCAATTGACACAGACACTCATTGGGTGTATATTATTGATGAGGTGATCAAATGGATATTCGTGATATGAGAGAGGCATTAGGTGATACACAAAAAGAATTTTCATTTAGATTTAATATACCAGTACGTACTATCCAGAATTGGGAAGCTGGGGTACGTCAACCACCAGAATATGTTATAGATTTATTGAATGATCGCGTTTGTTCGGATCTTGTCAACCGAATGACAATAGAGATACCAAAATATGATGAAAAAAGGAAAAACCTTCCTAAGAGAAGTGATTATATAGGTAATTTTGCATGGCTAAAAGCAGTCCAGGAGTGTTTGGGTGAATCATTTGTTTTTGCTTTAGATGAAGCTCTTATGTGTCATGGCTATTTTAAAGGACGAAACGATGAATACATTGTATGGGGTTATGGAGATAAATCTGCCACTAGGTATAATGGTGTCGTATTACTAAGTAATACCATCAGTAATTATAATATAGAGGTAAGGAATGGATTAAAATTTACAGATTTTAATAGAACTATTGTTGATGCATTGACGAATGAAAAAATTTTGGATATGCAAGGTATAACAGAAGCAATAAGCAGATATTATTATGCAAATAATGAGAGTTTGAAAGGTATTCACGTACCCCCTGAATATATAAGAAAATTTGAAAAAATAGCGAAAGAATCAATAGAATATTATAATAGTTAGGAGATAAATAGTTGAATATTACAGCAGAAGAAAAAATAATGTATGAAGTAATGAAAGCAATATATAATAGTGGAATACCAATAGATTTTAAAGGTTCAATGGTTTTGAAAGCATGTCTTATAGAATTGGGTTATATTGAAGAGGTTCGTCATACTATGGATATTGATGTAAATCGATCATCTGCACCAACAAAAATATATGAAGTTGCGGATTTATGCTTTCGTGGCGTCACACCTTCTCAAATGATTGCCGATAAGCTTTTTGTTATATCAACTGATAAGATATTTAGAAGAATTAAGGATTTAATTGATCTTTATTATATGTCAAATGTGATTTGTTTTAATAAAGATGATATTATGAATATACTTGTAAATAATAAAAGAGTATTGGGAGACTTCAATGGTTTTCTTTATAGAAAAGATGATTTAAAACATGCTTATGATAAATTTAGACTAACAGGAAATGTTAATAAATTGCCTTTTGATGAATTATATCTCAATGTTAAGACGTATATTAATGATGTATTGCCAAGAAATTAATAACAAGTATTATGTTTATTGAACATGGCTATATCGTTCCAGGTCTTGGTGACGCAGGCGACCGTTTGTTCTTTTTTTACTATTTATCGGCAAAAATATATAAATTATTTTATTGAAATATTGCCGATAATGTATTATATTATTTATGTAAATTAAATATCAAGGAGTTTATAAGTATGGAATATTTATTAGTAAGTGAGATTGCCAAAAAATGGAATTTATCTGAACGCAGCGTAAGAAATTATTGTTCCCAAGGGCGAGTTGAAGGAGCAATATTAAAAGGAAAAACTTGGTATATTCCTAATGATGCAAAAAAACCAACTAGAATTAAATCGGCAAAAAAACCTATAACTTTACTGGATTTCTTACAATCAGAAAAACATAATAAATATTCTGGAGGAATTTATCATAAAACACAAATAGATTTGACATATAATTCTAATCATATTGAAGGAAGCAGATTAACTCATGATCAAACAAAATATATATTCGAAACTAATACTATTGGAATGGATAATTCACTTGTTAATATTGATGACATCATAGAAACAGTGAATCATTTTCGTTGTATTGATAAGATTATTGATAATGCAAAAGTCGAATTAACAGAAAAGTTTATCAAAGAACTTCATTATACTTTAAAATATAATACAAGTGACTCTACTAAAGATTGGTTTAAAGTTGGTGATTATAAACTATTAGCTAATGAAGTTGGTAATATGACAACTACAAAACCAGAGGAAGTACATCATTATATGAAAATACTACTAGATAAATATAATTCAAAAAACAAAGTAACATTTGATGATATATTGGATTTCCATGTACAATTTGAACGTATTCATCCATTTCAAGACGGTAATGGACGAGTTGGTAGACTTATTATGTTTAAGGAATGCCTAAAAAATAATATTGTTCCTTTTATCATTGAAGATGATTTAAAATTTTATTATTATCGTGGACTAAGTGAATGGAATAATGAAAAAGGATATTTAAGAGATATATGTTTAACTGCACAAGACAAATA
>JAJQGQ010000045.1 GCA_021200395.1 Erysipelotrichaceae bacterium | reverse complement strand
GTCCATAATACACCCCCTTACTATTATATATACGCGTAAAATTTCAAAATTTCTTTTTTTTAAAGTAAATTTTTTAAAAAAGTGTAAAAATCGTCGTTATCATATAACATAAACGGCGATTTTAATATTATGTTTACTTTTAGTAATGTTTTTGTTTATTTCATTTTAGTTTCAATATATTGATAAACTTTTTCTTTACAATCTTCATGAAGAATATCGTGTCTTGCATGATCATAAAGTATATACTCTGCTTCCTTGGCTCCTTGCTTATTTAATAATTGAATCGTTTTTATAATGCCTTTGCCAAAATCACCAACTGCATCGTCCTTGCCTGATAACAAATAAATAGGAAAATTTCCTTTCCATTGTTTATTTTTATCACAAGTATAGATCATCCCACTTAATAATTCTCTAAACAAACCTGCACTGACATACTTATAACAGTCATCATCATTAATGAATTTTTGTCTTTCATATTCATCTTTAATTAACCAATCAACATTACTAGATGGATTTTTAAATTTCTTGTTGTAAGTTTGAAAAGCTAAATTATCGATAAAATCACTCGTATTTTCATCACCAATCTTATCCCCATGTTTTTTAACAATATAATGTATTCCTTTCAACATAGTTACTGATTGTGTTCCTGTTCCTAAAAGAAAACATGCATTAATATTAAGGTTATATTGAATCATCATGGTTCTTAAAATAAAGGACCCCATGGAAAAACCAATCATAAAGCAAGGTAAATGAGAATAAGTAGATTGCATATGTTTATACATATGATAAACATCATCTACGACAAATTTCCAACTTCCTTCTTTACCAAAATAAACAGGATTTATATTATTTTGCAGGGACTTTCCATGTCCAATCACATCAATACCATAAACAATATATCCTTTATCATTAAAATATTCAGCAATGTCATTATATCTACCCATATTTTCACCAATTCCATGTATTAATTGAATCATACCAATAGGGTCTTTATTAGGTTCCCATATTGTATCATGTATTGTTGTAATACCATCTGATGAAACAAAACTCATAGTCATCACGTCCTTTATATTATTATAATATTATGTAATTGATTTTTCTACAATAAAATATTTGCATAACGCATATAACCATGTTATACTATATGCAAATAAAAGAGGAGAATATTAGTGATGGATATACATAAAGATATTTATTTTGACTATTGGGAGTATATTTTAAAAATTAAAGAGAAATACAATGACAGGCAATTTCATGAAGCATTAGATAATTTGCAACCACCATGTTCGTTAGATAAATATACAATGCTTTCTTATGGAGAGTGCATAGCTTTAGATGATGGTATTGGGGAATTATTAGAATTGGTAGATGATGAAGATTTTAAAAGGAATATTAATCATTTAATAGAAAAATTGCTGATATTTAAGAAAAATAGTCATTTAGATGAGATGAGTCAAATAACTTATTTATTACATTTAATAGATGATATTGTAGCAGGAAAACGAAAATATCAAAAAGAAGATATTCAATATGATATATGTCAAATTGAAAGTATTGTTTTATATGTAGAAATTATTAGTGAATTGTATGCAGTTGATTTTTGGAAAATATATGAGGCAGTACCACATGAAAGAATAATGTTATAAAATATTTGTATTTTGATGTGAATATCAATTATTGACTTGAAAGAATATTTAATGTCAATTATAATAGAAGAACATTTGGAGGCGACGTTATGAAAAGAGTATTATGCATCTTATTACCTTATGTATCTGCGGTTGTTGCAATACTTATGCAGTATGTTGATTTTGAATATATTTCTATTATTGAAGCACTTGTGTTAGGGGCTTTGATTGGTATTTGGTTTTATTGTATAGGTGGTTGCGAAGGTACAAGAGGTATGCTTGTTATAAGTGTTATAACTTTGTTATTGTGTGTAGGTGTTGTTGGATGTGGTTTCTTTATTGAACTTGTTGAGCCTTATATGTATGAAGCTGCTTTGTGGAGTGGTGCAGAATTGATAGGCTTTTATATATTAATGAATAACAAGCCTAAACAAGGCATGTCTTATAGTTATTCTTATCGTAATAATAAAAGAAGATATTTTTAAAAGGAAATCGAACGATTTCCTTTTAAAATTTGGTTACTCTTAAAATTCTACACCTTTGCTAATTTGTAAATAATAAACAACAGCAGTAATATCTTGATGATACATTTCCTTTAATACTTTTTTATAATAATCAAGTTGTACTTGATGTTTTTTTATCAGTGATGCTTCACTATTTCTTGGTGTTACACGATCGGTTTTATAATCTAATACATATATTTTATCGTGATAAACAAAGACTAAATCAAAGATACCATGAATCATTTGATCTAGTTCTTGATCATAATAAGCAAATGTTTTTTCTTTATATATATACTTAGATTCTTTAATCATTTGATAATAATCACTATTAATAAATCCGGCTAACTTATCACTATAATCAATAAGTGTATCTCTACCTAAATCATCAATAAGTTTTTCATCATAGAGTTGATTGATTAAAAATGAAATATCATCATTTTTAAAATTAAGATAACTCATAAATAAATGAACCAGTGTTCCTTTATCAGTAGCTTCAATATTGGTATTGTTTTCTTCATCGGTAAGGTTTAAATAATGATCATCCGCAATTTGCTGTAAAGTTGTAACAGCCATAGATTTTTCTTTCGTTGTATTGTAAGGATAAACAAAGTTTTGATAATATTCTCTAGTAGAATCTTCATATGGCTCAATTATATAAGAGTATTCAGGTATAGATTCTTCTATTAAACTATCGTTAGTTATGCTTAGTTTAAATTTAGCTTCTTTAGTAGATGGAAAAGTTAAATACTTTTCAAGGTGGCATTGTTGTAATTTTAGGGCATAACTACGAAGTTCAGGAATATTTAAACAGTCTTCAATAATTTGTTCATGACGTAAAGTTGCTGCTAAAATCCAATAAAGATAATTATTGACAGTACGCATATTACCATATAACAAGACGTTTTGAGCACCAGGACGATGAATAATGTCAGGATCATTATTGATTAATAATTGATTTTGAATATGAGTGATTTCATCATAATCTTTAAGAACACCAGTTAATATAAGTTTCTCTGATGCACGTGTTAAAGCCACATAAAGAATACGCATTTCTTCATTGATAGTATCATCGTTTATCTTTTTGGCAATCAGATGACGGTAAGCATGATCATATTCTACAATAATGTCGCCAAAATCTTCAGTAGATACATAAGCTCGAGGCTTGATGGTTATTCCTAATTGTTTATCTAATATGAGTTTTTGTTTTGTATCCATATCATTAAATTGTCTTTGTGTATTACATACGAAAACAACAGGAAATTCCAAGCCCTTTGATTTATGAATAGTCATAAACTTAACAACATTATCATTTTGCAAGGCAACCGTAGCAGGTGATTTATCAGATGATTTATCTAAGGTATCTAGTAGTTCATGGAGATAAGGCGTATCGTTTTGTTGTTGCTTGATGACTTCTAATAACATATGTAAATTCGCAGTTCTTTGTTCGCCATTAATAAGTTGTGAAACAAATAATATATAATCAGTAATATTATAGATTTTTTTCAATAATTCATAAGGTGAACAAGTATAGCTATCATTTTTTAATTGGTTGAATGTCTCTAGGAAATTCATTATTTGAGGATCTTCACTATCTAATAAACATTCATAAAGAGGTCTTTCTTGTGAGTTCTTGATACGTGCTATAGTATTTATATCAATATTAGAACATGTATATGGTTGTCTTAAAACACTAAGCAAAGCTATATCATCATAAGGATTATCAATGGCTTTAAGAAAGCTTATCATGTTTTCAACTTCATTAGCTTTCATAAATCCCGTAGATAATACAATATGATTAGGAATTTGATATATATCAAATACTTTCTTAAATGTTAAAAAGGAATTTGTAGTGCGCATAAGTACAACAATATCTTTATAGCGATATTGTTTATCAACAAGCTTTTTAATTCTTTGAGCTACCATATGGGCTTCATATTGATCTTTATCTAAATCTGAATTGGGATCATACATATCAATGAGTATTTCTGTTGTTTCACTTGTTCCTTTTTTGGGTACTGCTGGATCATCATTGAGTCTAGCACGATCGTCTAAATAATAATCTAAGCCACCAATATCTTTATCCATAATAGCAT
Organism: Erysipelotrichaceae bacterium; assembly: GCA_021200395.1. GTDB lineage: Bacteria > Bacillota_I > Bacilli_A > Erysipelotrichales > Coprobacillaceae > JAJQDJ01. The sequence continues at coordinate 2,090 of JAJQGQ010000045.1, read as the reverse complement.
TAAAAATATAATTAATACTATCTAAAACTGTTTTGGTAGAACGATAATTATAAATAAGATCAATTCTACGATTATGGGTTAAAGAAGCATCATTTTTATCCAATGAAAAAGTTTGATATTTATCATAAAAAATCATTGGATCAGCTTGTCTAAAACGATAAATTGATTGTTTCATATCACCAACCATAAAAATAGGGATAACAGGATTTTTATATGTTGATATCTTTTGAATTAAAGATTCTTGTATTTGATTCGTATCCTGATATTCATCAATCATAATTTCTTTAAGTTGTTGATGTAAAATATCAATAATACCATATTGGGGTTCAAGTAATTGATGAGTATATTTTTCTAAATCGCTAAAGTCTAAAAGATTTAACTGGCTTTTTTTCATCTGATAAGCCTGTTGGAATTGATCAAGCAGATGATCTTTAGAAACAAGCATTTCAATAGCATTTAAAGAAAGCAGCATCTTTTCTTTAAAACTATCAATATCTTCTTCTATATAATCTTTTTTGGCTTTATTATAAGAACTTAATATTTTATTTTTAAGACTATTGTATTGATCTTTTACTTTTGGATTAACATCCTTCCATGACATAGTATATGCTTTAGGAAGTGGTGTATTGACAATACGTATAAAAGTATCATAAGTAATATAGGAAGAAGAAAAATATTTGAGTCTTTCATCTAAATAATCATAATAAGCATCAAAAGGAGATGGTCTTGCAGCCATTGTTTTTGATTGTTCTTCAGGACGTTCATAGAAAGAGGGTAAATCATTTTCTTCACAATAGACTTTTAATTCTATTAATTGATTCATGCTTTTTAGAGTTTCTTGATAGAATATATCTGTTATATATGAAAATAAAGGCCAATCTTCTATTGTATTGATTGTATAATATTGTTCCTTAATATTTTCTACAAATTGATAGAAATCATCAATAGAATGAGATACTTCATCAATATTTAGAATAAGCTCACTTAAACTATCTAAAGAATATCCAGGAAAATATAATTCTAAAAAATCATGTATATCTTTATTTTGTACCCATTTATCTATATATTCTTTAATGACTTCTTCTTTTAAATATTGAGGATCCTCAATAATACTAAAACCTGGCATAACATGAATGATATATCCATATTTCTTTAACAAGGTACTACAAAACGTATGAAAATTGGTAATATAAGCTTGGGGCATATTCAACAATTGAAGGGATAAATGTTGACGCATATCATCATCTATATCAGACGATATTAAGCTATTTAATTCATCAGTCAATCTTTGCTTCATTTCAGCACCAGCTGCTTTAGTAAAAGTTACTACTAAAAAATCTGTAATATTATAACCTTCTTGTAGTAAAGAAATAATACGATTAACTAATATCTTTGTCTTTCCACTGCCAGCTGGAGCACTGACTAAAATAGAAGCATCTCTTTGATAAATAGCTTCCAGTTGTCCTTGATTAAATGGCATTACCATCACCTCCTAATATACTATCTACATCCAATTCACTAACTAAATCATAATCATTATAAAAAACATCAAAACTACATATACTATGATAATCACAATAACGACAAGGATTCACTTTATGATGAATAGCATTATCATCACTACCTTTAGGTGATATCATTATTTGCCCATCAATAAGACTTTGATATAATTTCACAATATGTTTCTCTATTTCATTCATTAACTTATTGAATTGACTTTCACTTAAGATATGTCCTTTATATGTTTCACTTTTTTTAACATATTGGACTTTTATAATATTAGATTTTCCAGGCATAGTTGGATCAATGGCTTGAATAACTTCATGGCTACCATCATCTATTACATAGCCACCATATTGATAAGCTTTAATATAATCATCAATATTTGTTTCATTTAATTTATCAGAAGCTAATACACGTTTTCTATCATTAAAGTAAAGAACAGCACCAGGTTTTGTTTGATTTAAATGAGTTGTCATTTTTAAATAAAGCAACATTTGAATATTGAATCCTTGTAATGCTAAGTTTAAATCAATATCTTTATCACTAGATTTATAATCAATAATACAACTATAATCCTGATATGTATC
>JAJQGQ010000180.1 GCA_021200395.1 Erysipelotrichaceae bacterium | reverse complement strand
GTATTATCCTTCGAGTATGAAACAAATGATTATCTTTCTGTTGGTAATGTTAAAAATATAAATTTAAAAAATGAAGAATTGTTACCTTACTATCTAAAATCTTTTGGCTTAAATGATAATACCTTGCTGTCATGGTTAAAAAGCAGAAGTATTCCTAAAAATCGCAAATTTGTGAAACAACTTTTAGATTCAATGGGTTTAAAAGATGGAGATACAAAAGGAATTCTAGATGTCACCAAAGGTCTTTCTTTAAATGATGTTTACTGGATATGCAGTGATTATGAAAAAGATAATCTTAAATATGATGATATTAATTTGTATGATAATGATTTTTCTGAAGCCTTATCTTTAGTGGCTTTTACTGGTATTGAAACAAAGATAAAAGAATTATGCTCATCTCCAGAATTTACAACTACAGGAACTTTGCCTAAATGTTGGAGAAGAATAGAAAATCAAACATATCTTTTCAAAGGTGGCACAGAAGGCTTTGCGAATGCAGGAAAAGAACCATATATGGAATATTATGCTACACAAATTCTTGAAAATCTAGGATATAATCATGTTCCATATGATTTGATGCGTTGGAAAGGAGTATTAGCTTCAACATGCCCCATATTTACTAGCAAGGATGTTTCGTATGTACCTATGGGATATATAGTTCCAACAGGAGGAATTAGAACAGTTAATGATTATTTAAAAAACCTCTCTAATAAAAATATCTATCACAAGTTCCAGCAATATATATTATACACGGCAATTATCTCCAATAATGACTCTCATTACGGCAATTTTGGCCTTTTGCAAGATAATCATACAAATGAATTCATTGATTTTGCACCTATTTTTGATAATGGTGGTGGTTTGTTCTGTTATGCTATGACTGATGAACTAGAAGACATTGAAAAACTTAGAAAATATGAAGAAAGCTTATCAATATCATATTTTGGTATAGAATATACTAATCTTGTTATGGGTATTTGTGATCCATCAATGACAAAAGATCTTGCAAGATTACACAATTTTGAGTTCCATAAACACACTCATTATAATCTTTCAGATAGAGCTATAAATAATTTAAATATTATAATCAATGAAAGAATAAGAAAATTAGAAAATGCATTGATAAGTATTAAGAAAAAATAATCAATTTTCCCAAGAGGATAAATCATATTATTTTAAAATGGACTTTTTAAACGAAAAGTCCATTTTTAGACTTATTGATATTTTGGTTCGTTGTAAAATAATATATAAGATTTATAATATAGGCAACAAGGAGGTACTAATGATGAGTATTGTAATGAATTTGTATTATACGGGAACTAATGGAAATGCTAGAAAGTTTGCTGAAGAGATGGAAAGTAGTGGTATTGCCCAAAAGATTAGAGAAGAAGATGGTAATGAAAAGTATCAATATTTTCTATATATGGATGATCCTGAAACAGTTTTGTTGATTGATTCATGGGTGAATCAAGAAGCAATTGATATCCATCATGCTTCACCTATGATGGATGATTTAGCAAGACTTAGAGAGAAATATGATTTACATATGAGAGCTGAAAGATATTTAAGTGATGATGCAGGCGTACCTGATAGTGATAAAGGGTTTATTAAGGAGTAGATATGGATATTAGAATTAATGAAAAAGGACAAGCTGTTGCACCTACAACGATAAAAGTTAATAATGATGCATTTGAAAAGATAGACCATACAGAAATTAGATGGTTAGGTAGTGCAAGCATAATGATTAATAGTAGAGGAACAAATATTATGATTGATCCTTTACTTGAAGGTTTTGATATGCCTTTATTAATAAATATGCCTATCCTACCAAAAGATGTTCCTACATTGGATGGTTTATTAATTACACATATTGATAATGATCATTTTAGTCGTATGACTTGTAAAGATTTAAAAGATGTTTGTAAAGCATATCATGCTCCAAAATATGTAGCGGAAGTAATGAAAGAAGAATTAGATATTGATGGTTTTGGTCATGATATCGGAGATACATTCAAAATTAATGATATGTCATTTACATTAACAAAAGCAAAACATAATTGGCAAGCTGATAGTGCTAAATATAATTATCGTATATGGAAAGAAGAGGATTATTGTGGTTATTGGATTGAAACAAAAGATGGCACAATTTGGTTACCAGGTGATTCTAGATTGTTAGAGGAACATTTACATATGGATAATCCTGATGTGATATTATTTGATTTTGCAGATAATGAATGGCATATTACATTAGAAGGTGCGATTAAACTTGCTAATGCTTATCCAAATGCTGATTTGATTTGTATTCATTGGGGTAGTGTCGATGCTCCAAACATGACACCATTTAATGGTAATCCAAATGATTTAGTAGATAAAGTTGTTAATCCTCAAAGAATTAAAGTTCTAGCACCTGGAGAAAAATATATATTATGAAAACTCTTTACTTAATGCGTCATGGAGAAACTATGTTCAATGTTCAACATAAAATTCAAGGCTGGTGTGATTCCCCATTAACAAAGACAGGAAAACTACAAGCTATAAAAGCAGGTCAATATTTTAAAGATAATCATATTACTTTTGATCATGCTTATAGTTCTACAAGTGAAAGATGTTGTGACACACTAGAATTAGTGACTGATATGCCTTATATAAGATTAAAAGGATTAAAGGAACATTTTTATGGTGAATTAGAAGGTGAAAGTGAACGCTTAAATCGTCATTTAACACCTAAGGATTGTGAAACATTTTATCTTCAATATGGTGGTGAATCTTCTAATACAACAAGAGATAGAATGATGAAAACTTTAACTGATATTATGGAACATGATGATCATCAATCTGTTTTAGCAGTCAGTCATAGTGGTGCTTGTTTTAACTTTTTAAGAGGGGTTCAGGATCCTATGGAAGAGTTAAAGAAAGGTTTCGGTAATTGTTGTATATTTGTTTATGATTTTGATGGATGTTTCCACTTAAGAGAAGTTATAAGACAAGGAAAGGATTATTAATATGGAATATATACAATTAGGCAATTCTGATTTAAAGGTTTCTAGAGTATGTTTGGGATGCATGGGATTTGGTGATGCCACTCAAGGTATGCATTCATGGACATTACCTTATGAGGAATCAGAAAAGATTATCAAATATGCTTTAGATTCAGGTATTAACTTCTTTGATACAGCTATGGCTTATCAATCAGGCACAAGCGAAAAATATTTAGGAAAAGCATTAAAAAAGTATGCTAAAAGAGAGGATATAGTTATAGCAACTAAATTCACTCCTAAGCATACTGATAATACTTATCAATATATTGAAGAATGTTTGAATAATAGCTTAAAACGTTTAGATGTTGATTATATTGATTTGTATATTATGCATATGTGGGATGATGAAACACCTATTGAAAAAACAATGGAGGCTTTAAATAAGTTTGTCAAACAAGGTAAAGTGAAATATATTGGTATTTCTAATTGTTTTGCCTATCAATTGGCTAAAGCCAATATGATAGCTAGAATGCATGGTTGGGCAGAATTCGTTTCAGTACAAAATCATTTTAATTTGATTTTTAGAGAAGAAGAAAGAGAAATGGCTAAATTATGTAATGAAGACAATATTGCTATGGCACCATATAGTGCATTAGCAAGTGGCCGTTTAGCAAAGCATCCTGGTGATACATCAAAGCGTATGCAAGAAGATAGTTATGCGAAAGGAAAATATGATCAAACAGCTGATCAGGATTTAATAATTATTAAACGTGTTGAAGAATTAGCTGATAAGCATAATGTATCTATGAGTGAGATATCTTTAGCTTGGTTACTTACAAAAGTGGCTTCTCCTGTTGTTGGTGCAACAAAGTTTAGTCATATTGATACAGCTATTAAAGCTGTTGATATTCAATTATCAGATGAAGAAATAACATATTTAGAAGAATTATATCAACCTCATAAATTAGTAGGCGTTATGGCTAATAAGAACTAGGAAACCCTAGTTCTTTTAAATTAAATCTATAATAATAATTCTACTAACACTGGTACAGCCAACAAACATAACGAAACTACAAATGCTTGTTTACATGTTAAATGTTTCCAATAACGATAACATCCATACATAAGCATAACAACACCGCTTTCCAAACAAATATTAGGTATTGATTGTAATAATATAACAGTCACTATTAGATGATTATCGCTTGCTACAACACCCCATGCTTCTACATATAAATTCAATAATATGACTATAAAAACCAACAAAACTATCACAAGCATTGATTGTCTTTCTCTTTTACGTTGTAACTCAATCATTTCAAAAGCATCGCCTAAAGTATTTGACACATCCTCAACATCAATAACAGTTTCTTCAATTCTTTTTGATTTCATAATTTCCAGGATGCTTACATCCAAAGCATCTGCTAAAGGTTCAATGGTATTAATATCAGGAAAACCCACATCTCTTTCCCAACGACTAACCGCCTTATCGGTTACATGTAATACCTCAGCCAAATCTGATTGCGTCATATGTTGATCTTTACGGCATTTTGCTATAAATGCTCCAAATGTCTTAGCATCCATACTTTCACCTCCATCAAAACTTTATCAAATACTTCTACTATTATCAACCGACGAATCGTTTAGTTTTATTTTAGCAATCTTTTAATTAATCAAACGATAAATATACTTCTCATACTTATGTTTATCTCTTACACTCATATAACAACTCATAAATATGCCATTTTCTAAGTATTCTTCAGTAATTGTTTCATAATATTGTTTAATATGACTAAAAATTTCTCCATCTTCATAAGGAATATATAACTTAGTTAGTTCATAATCTTTAAAGAGGATATCTATGATCATATCTTCTAAAGTATCTAGATTAATTTCATCTTTAACTGACATAAAGACTGATGGTTCTTTGGCATCAATAAAAGCATAGTTATTAAGATCAACCTTATTATAAGCGTAAATCACAGGTATATCTTTGACACCTAAGCTATCTAATACTTGCATGGTTGTCTCTATTTGAATATCACTATAGGATGATGAAGAATCAATTACATGAATGAGTAAATCAGCTTCAGTGACTTCTTCTAAAGTAGAACGAAAGGCTTGTATAAGATGATGTGGTAATTGATTAATAAAACCAACTGTATCACTCATGATAACTTGTTGATGGTTTTTGAGTCGTATTTGTCTCGATGATGTTTGAAGTGTAGCAAATAACATATCTTTTTGTAAGACTTTCTTATTGGTGAAATAGTTAAGTAATGATGATTTTCCACTATTGGTATAACCGACTAAACAAATAACCTTTTGTTGATTTCGTTTACGGGAAAGGCGTTGGGTTTGTCTATTTTTAACAATCGTATCTAATTCTTTTTGAGATTGGTGCAGTTTTCTTTGAATCACACGACGATCTAATTCAATCTGTTTTTCTCCACTACCCCTAAATCCAGATCCACCTTGTTGAGAATAAAGTTTCTCATTCATTCCCGCTAGTCTTGGAAGTAAATAGCGATTTCTCGCAATTTCTACCTGTAATCTAGCCTCCTTTGTCTTAGCTCTTGATTCAAAAATACGTAAGATTAAATCACTTCTATCACTTACCTCAACATTAAGTGCATCCGTTAAATTCTTCACTTGTAAAGGTGTCAACTCCTCATTAAAGATAACCATGTCATCTTCTTCAATCATATCTTTAATCTCATCTACTTTACCTTTACCAATATAATATTTAGGTGATATATGAGATAAATTTTGAATCATAACATCCTTCACTTCAATATTACAAGCTTCACATAAAGCTTGTAACTCCTTCATTGATATATCTAAATCATAGCTCATATTATCATAGCTTACACCAACCAATATTGCTTGCATACCCTCACCTCTTATTCATTATAAGGAGTCTTCATGAAAAAAGCCAACTATTATTTTACATTATGTTTAGTATTATTCACAACCGTTTTTTCCTTTATGCATATGGATCAAATTGTTCAAATAACAATGAATGTTATATATGTCGTTCTTAATAATCTATTACCATCATTACTACCATTTATGATACTTATATCATTATGTTTATCATTAGGTATATTACCATTAGTAAGCTATTTTATTCAATTTATATTTTCACCTTTATTTCATTTATCTCCTATGATGGCATCTATCTATTTTATATCATTCTTTTGTGGCTATCCTACCAATGCAAAAGTTATTAAAGAATCTTATGAATTAGGTTATATTAATATCAATGAATTACAACATTTATTATCAATATGTTCTTTTTGTTCATTAAGTTTTATATTTGTTTCTTTGCATTTATCTTATAAAATTAGTTTTATGATTTATATCAGTCATATATTAC
>JAJQGQ010000069.1 GCA_021200395.1 Erysipelotrichaceae bacterium | reverse complement strand
TTTTCCCGGAAAGATTAGTATAAATTTACGGCACCCGGAAAAATTTTGGTTACCCCTATCTTGAAAAGAATCGTTTATAACGATTCTTTTGTTCATTTATCGTTCATATCTGCTATCTATAATAATGAGGACAAAGGGATGATAATGTGTTTGGATATGTAGTTGTTAATAAACAAGAATTAAAATATAAGGAATTTGATATTTATCAGTCATACTATTGTGGTCTTTGTCAAACGCTAAAAGAAAATTTTGGAATAAGTGGACAAATATCGCTTAATTTTGATATGACTTTTATGGCTTTGCTACTTTCGTCGTTGTACGAACCCGAAAGTAGGGTAGTATATAATAAATGCTTTTTACATCCTATTAAAAAGCGTATGAAATGTTTTAATGAATATGTCGATTATGCAGCTATGATGACCATTTTGTTTAGTTATTATAAATGTGATGATGATTGGCAGGATGAAAAAGCTATTAATAAATTATTATATGCGCAATTACTTAAAAAAGGTTTTTTGAAAGTAAAAGATTTATATCCTTATAAAGTTGAAGTCATGGATAAAGAATTGACACAAATCCATATTTATGAAAAAAATGGTACGGCAACAATTGATGAAATAGCTGGTTGTTTTGGTAGAATTTTTGGAACTATGGTGGCAATGAAAAAAGATGAGTGGTATGATGAACTTTATGAATTGGGATTTTATCTAGGAAAATTTATTTATATTATGGATGCTTATGATGATATTGAAAGGGATATTAAAAAGCATAATTTTAATCCATTAATGTATGATAAAGATAGTGATGATTTTGAAGATAAATCATATGTATTACTAGAAATGATGATATCTAAGGCTTCATCTGCATTTGAATGTTTACCAATTATTGAAAATGCAGAAATATTAAGAAATATTCTTTATAGTGGGGTATGGAGTCGTTATAATTTGAGGAGAAATAAAAGAACGGAGGATAAAAATTAATGGATCCTTATCAAATTTTGGGGGTTTCACCCGATGCATCTGATGATGAGGTGAAACAAGCTTATCGAAAATTAAGTAAAAAATATCATCCTGATGCTAATATTAATAATGTTCATCAGGAGGAATATACAGAAAAATTCAAACAAGTACAAAATGCATATAAAACGATTATGGATAATCGAAAAAATGGTTTTAACAATCAAAATTATACTAACCAACAATCTTATCAACAATCCTATCAACAATCTAGCTATCAGTATTCTGGTAATGATCAAAATGCATTTAACGATGCAGCTGCTTATATTAACGCGAGACGCTATCAAGATGCTATGAATGTATTGAATCAGATAAGAAATCGTAATGGTATGTGGTTTTATTATGCTGCTATGGCACAAAATGGTATGGGTAATAATGCAACTGCTGTTGAATATGCTCAAACTGCAGTGCAAATGGAACCAAATAATTTCCAATATATGATGTTATTACAACAATTGCAACAAGGTTCCTCACAATATCGTCGAACACAAAGAACTTATTCATCACCTTTTGGAAATATGATGAATTGTTGTTATACATATTTAATGATACAATTAATTTGCGGCTGTTGTTGTCGTTAGTGGAAGGAGATATATATGAGTAAAATAATAGGTATAGATTTAGGTACAACTAATAGTTGTATGGCTTTTATTGAAAATGGGAAGACAACAATTATTCCCAATAGTGAAGGAATGAAAACAACACCTAGTGTTGTGGCTTATACAAAAGATGGAAAAAGATTAGTAGGTGAAGCTGCTAAAAGACAAGCAGTTACGAATCCAACACAAACAATAAATTCAATTAAACGTGAGATGGGCTCAAATCATACAAAACGTATAAATAATAAGAATTATACTCCTCAGGAAATTTCAGCTATGATCTTACAAAAGTTAAAGATTGATGCTGAATCTTATCTCGGTGAGAGTGTGGAACAAGCCGTTATTACAGTTCCTGCTTATTTCAATGATGCCCAAAGACAAGCTACTAAAGATGCTGGTAAAATTGCAGGCTTAGATGTTTTACGTATCATCAATGAACCTACGGCTGCCGCATTAGCTTATGGCTTAGAAAATAGTACAGGTCAAAAAGTTATGGTTTTTGATTTAGGTGGGGGTACTTTTGATGTATCTGTCATTGAAATAGGAAATGGCGTGATTGAAGTTCTTTCAACATCTGGTGATAATCATTTGGGTGGGGATGATTTTAATGATATTATTGCTCATCATATCCAATCAGAATTCCAAAGAACAACAGGTATCAATTTGTCTAAAGATATGATGGCTATGCAAAGAATAAATGAAGCTGCAGAAAAGGCTAAAATTGAATTATCAACAATGACTTCAACGGTTATATCTTTACCTTTTATTACGACAACATCAAAAGGGCCACAAAATTTGGAAATGACGTTGACACGTGATGTTTTTAATCGTTTGACAAAACAATTGGTAGAAAGAACCGTTATGCCTATGCAAAATGCATTAAATGATGCAAGATTATTACCTGCCCAATTAAATAAAATTATTCTTGTTGGGGGTTCTTCACGTATTCCTGCAGTACAAGATAAAATTAAAGAAATTACTGGTATAACTCCAAGTAAATCATTAAATCCTGATGAATGTGTGGCAATGGGAGCTGGTATTCAAGCTGGAAAATTATCTGGTGATGTGTCTGCTATGGGAAATTATGATGTATTATTATTGGATGTCACACCACTTACTTTATCAATTGAAACATTAGGTGGTGTGGCTACACCATTAATTGATAGAAATACACCAATACCTACGAGTCATAGTCAAATTTTTACCACAAGCGCTAATTTCCAGACGCAAGTTGAAATTAATGTTTTACAAGGTGAAAGACCACTGGCTAAAGATAATAAAAGCTTAGGAAAGTTTAAGTTAAAAAAGATTAAACGTGCGATGCGTGGGGTACCACAAATTGAAGTCACGTTTGATATTGATGTTAATGGTATTGTTAGTGTTTCTGCAAAAGATTTAGCGAGTGGTAATATGCAAAGTATTACGATTGAAAATGGTTCTCATATGGCAGATGCTGATATTGAAAGAGCTATTCATGAAGCTGAACAATTTGCTATAGATGATGCTATACTAAAAGAAAGATTAGTCGCAAAAAATGAAATTGAAGTATTGATTAATTCTGTTGATTATGCTTTATCTAAAAATGGTAAAGCTTTAGATAAAACTGTTAAATCACAAGTTAAAGATGACTTATCTAATCTTAAGAAATTGACGAAGAAAGTGAATTATGAAACATGTAGTGATGATGAATTTAATCGTATTTTGGATGCTAAGCGTAGCTTAGAAAATAGTGCTGCTTACTTATTATCTATTACAAATGAATAATATTATAATTCGTCAAGCTGTTTTAGATGATATTGAAGATATTGCTAAGATTGAAAAGATATGCTTCAATACATTGGAAGCCGCTGATTATCAGGATTTTAAAGATCGTTATGATGTTTTTGGAGAATGGTTTTTAGTGGCCATATTGGATAATCATATTATAGGTTTTATAAACGGAGCTTCGACAAATGATAAGATTTTAAAAGATGAGTTATATCATGATGCTTCATTACATATACCTGATGGTGAATATCAAAGTGTTTTTGGTTTGGCTGTTTTACCTGAATATCGCTGTGTTGGGATAGGTCATTTGCTTTTGCAGAGTTATATAGATATTTCTTTTAAAGGACAAAAGAAAGCAGTTATTTTAACATGTAAAGATCATCTTATTCACTTTTATCAATCATGTGGATTTATTCATTTGGGTCGTTCTCATTCGACACATGGTCAAGCTATGTGGAATGATATGATAAGATATTTATAATATCAGTTTTATATAAATCCATTGTAAAATATTTGAATTTAATATATAATACTTTTGGAAAGATTAAAATTTATTTTGTATCTTCATGTGCCACTTAAATGGAGGTTCCAAATGAAAGATTCAGAAACAATTGTAAGACAGATTTATGATTCAGATGTTATTTTACCTGATAGTGATAGTGTATTATTAGCCATGATTAATGACAGTATTTTTGATTTATTAGAAGATTTTTTTGATCGTATTAATCAAGGTTATTTAATTATCACTGAAGATGAATTTCATGAACTTGAAAAGAAATTTAATGCTTTCTACTATGAATATGCTTATCATCAATTCAAAAGAGGACTTGAATTAGGTATGAGTATTAGTAGTATATGATTACATGATTAAGAGAATGATTTCATTCTCTTTTTCTTACAAGTTATATTTTTTATTGCTTGTCATGGATGGATGAAACATATATAACTATAAGATTTATCATCTTATAGGAAAGGAGATATATGTTTTATTTTATTATAGGGCTTATTGGAATGTGTTTAGCTAGTTTTGTAAATGTTGTTGTGTATCGTTTACCTAAGCATGAAGATTTTATTTATGGTCATAGTTATTGTCCATATTGTCATCATGATTTATCAATTTTAGATATGATTCCTGTATTAAGTTATTTATTTCTAAGAGGAAAATGTCGTTATTGTCATCATCATATTTCTATAAGAGATACTCTTATAGAAATATTAGGTGGTTTAATAGCAATATTATGTTTTTATGTTTTTGGGCAATCTATGATGTTTATTATTACATTATTATTAGCTTTTATCTTTATTGCTATATCATTATTGGACTATGATACAATGATTATAGATGATAGATTTCAAGTAATATTAATCATTATTGCATTGATATCTATGTCTTTAAATCATATCTCAATTATTGATAGATTTATAGGTTGTATGAGTATATCACTACCTCTATATTTATTAAATCATTTTAAAGAATGTATGGGTGGTGCTGATTTAAAGATAATGGCTATTATGGGTTGGATGCTAGGATTTTATGAGGCAATGATAGGCTTATTTATTGCTGTCATACTTGCTAGTCTATATTCATCTATAAAACTTTTGTTCCATAAAGTGACTTTGAATTCCTATATACCATTTGCCCCTTTCTTATGTATAGGTTACTTTACTAGCTTGCTTTATGGTAATGAACTGCTAAGTATTTATATCCAATGGCTATGAAAAAGGAGAGAAAATTTTCTCTCCTTGTTTTTATTTTATAACATATTTTGCGTAATAATTAATTCTAATAAGATCACAGATAGTCATTATTTGGTAATTAAAGTTAATACTATCGAATTTACCAGGAACATATATAATTGTATTCTTATCATCAGATCCTATTTTGAGATACTTTTTATTTTGTGTAATTAAAACTTGATGTGCTCTTTCGATATGGACATCAGCATGACTTTTTTGAAAACTATTTACATATCTACCTGTAGCACTAATAATGATAGCAACTTCATCTTCATTCATTGGTACAGGATCATAAGAATGAAATTGAATAAATGGTTTACCAAAAGTAATCATATCAGTTTGTAATTCAACAGCGATAGAAACTGGATACAAAGCTCCAAAGATAACAATTTTTTTTGCTTTATACAGTTTTTCACAAATAACATCAATCATTGTAAGCATTTCTTCATTAGTACAAACTTTTTCCATGGAATTAACAAGCTCTTCAATATCCACACCATTCATTCTATCATCAATTTGTTTTAATCTAACATTGTGTAATCTTATTAATTCTTTCATAAAATCATCATAAGTTGCAAAATCTAACATATTTATAAAAGAATATAGATCTTCTTTTGAACAATTGGCTTCTTTTAGAAATGTTTCTTCATCCATCTTTTGTATTTCTAAATAATGAAAAACCATAAATGTACATAAATTATAGTAAGCATCATGGCTAAGAGTTCCATTGAGATATGTTAAAATTCGACTTAGTAATATATTCATATTCATGGGTGCTTCCTCCTTGTTGATATTATTATAACATGATTTACACAAAAAGAGAGAATTTTTTCTTTATATTCCTAAAAAGAATGTTATAATTTGTGGCGAGGTGATTTTATGCGCATGTTAAAAATTCCTATATCTTCTATTATATATGAAAATAAGAATTATTCTCAACAGCTTTATGATTCAGTTATGCGAATAGGTTTTTCTTTTCCTATTACTGTTTCTATAAAAAATGATCAATATATATGTATCGATGGGCACAAACGTTTATCCGCTTTAAATGATATATTACATGATAATCCTGATTATCATCGCGGTGATAATGTATGTGTTGTTATTAAAGAGGATATGCGATCCAATGACTGTTGGCGAAGAATCAATATGCACTAAATCTTTATATCTTATATTAATGAAAAATAATATAGGAAATTATAAAACATGTAAAACTTTGATTAAACATCAAAAAGTAAAGG